>DOXU01000122.1 GCA_003518885.1 Oscillospiraceae bacterium | reverse complement strand
CCATCCTATTACTTCAACTAGAGTCAATATCATGCCTGGAAAAGAAAATAAAGAGACATTTGTTAAGAATGCCAAGGAATGGCTAAACACGCGTGAACAAAACGCTGCCATATCACTCCAGATGGCCGATACTCGAAATGGATGGCGGACAGATGGGAAACGAGTGTACCACACTACCAGCAGTGGAAAGCAATGGGCTTCTAGTGCTACCTTTTATGATGGAGGTGCTGGCACCTTCGTAAATAGTAATCAAGCATTTTTAACAGCAAAACTGGTCAAAGACAAGGAAGCACTCACCAGTGTTTCTATTTTTTCCACCGCAAATGGCGGAGAAAGATGGAAAAAAGCTCTCCTAACTGGTAGGCCATATTTCAACCAAAAAGAGTCTATCACCACCGATGTAGATGGATTTTCTATGGCCGATGCCAAAAATGGTTTACTTTTGCTCGCCGGAGACGGTGCTGCTGGACACCACGAATCCAGTGTGTTTTCTACGGATGATGGCGCCCAGCATTTCAATTTACGGGCAGAAAATTTACGCGTTCTCAACGGTAAAACAACGTTGACCTCTGCCGACGAGTCGCATGCCTATTTATTTGTAAAGGATTCTGCTGCCCCCGTGTCTCTCCTTTCCACAGTGGACGGCGGAAAAAACTGGACCTCCAAGGAAGAAAGCTTCGACACAGACTACACAGATGTCTCCCCCGCACTCTATCCGATTCGCATGAATGCGACTGAACGTATTGTTCTGCTTAGCGCACAAAACGGTAAAAATGGAACTGCCGATACACAGATGAATAATACCTTTTATCGTCTTTTCCCGGACGGCTCCATCGAAAACACATCGGCACAAATATCTACCAATCGCCCTTTGGATAATAAATGTGTCAGCATGCCAAACGCAAGCACCATTTTTGTTTATACAAATGTAGAAAATAAGCCTGCCCTCTTCCATTATGCGGAGGGAAAATGGAAAAAGATCTCCTCCAATTCACTTCCAGGCAACGCAATTCAAGTTCAATTTGTCAATCAAGATGACGGATTTTTACTTCTTTCTAATGCACTCTATCGCACAACCGATGGCGGAAAAACATGGACAAAAACGGCATTTTAAAAGCAACGGAAAAATAGCCATATTCCGGAATCACTTCTATGCTTTCTGCAATGAAATTCAGAACACTTTTATAATCAGTAAAAAGCTCCCCAAACTCTGACTTTTTCTTTTTTCTCTGTATTCATTTTTTCTTTTTTAGATAATCTCCTATTTCCTTTTTGATAAGTCTGTTATAATAAGAATAACCACCTCGTGGGCACAGAACAAAAAGCAAAACAAAAGGGCAGATTATTATGCTAAATGAATTTTCAAGAACAGAATTATTAATAGGAAAACCGGCTTTGGAAAGACTTGGAGCCTCTCATGTGGCGATATTCGGAATTGGCGGAGTTGGCTCTTATACAGCAGAGGCATTGGCACGCTCAAATATTGGGACACTCACCCTTATTGACGATGACCGAATCTGCTTGACCAACATTAACCGCCAACTTCATGCACTGCATAGCACTGTAGGAAAATATAAAGCAGAAGTCATGGCTGACCGCATCCGGGACATCAATCCACATATACAAGTCAACGTATGTAAAGTGTTTTACACCGCTCAAACCGCTCCACAAGTTTTTCATACAGAATGGGATTACATTGTGGACGCCATGGATACCGTCTCGGCCAAGCTAGATCTTATTGAGCGCGCAGAAAAACATCATGTTCCCATTATCAGCTGCATGGGGGCGGCAAACAAGCTCGACCCCACCCGCTTAGAACTCGCTGATATATACGAGACCTCCATTTGTCCGCTTTGCCGGGTGATGCGCAGAGAATTACGTCGCCGAGGAATTCCCAAACTGCGCGTAGTATATTCTCAAGAACCGGCAATTCATCCAAACGAAACCGAGGGGAGCAGTTGTAAATACCATTGCATTTGCCCCGAAGGGACAAAACGCACCTGCACAGCCCGCAGACAAATTCCAGGCAGTACCGCTTTCGTTCCCCCTGTAGCAGGCTATATTTTGGCAGGAGAGGTAGTCAAACAGCTCACCCATTTGGATCCCAATGAAAATTTTTAACCCAAAACGTCAAAATTAAAAACGCCCCCGATTAAAACGGGGGCGCATTATTCTTGATAAGAAATCTCTTACTTGCCGATTTGCAACATTTTTTTAGCTGCTTTGTAAATATCTCCGCAGCCAAATGTCATAACTAAATCATGCTCTTTGGCATGTGCAAGGACATAATTTGCAATTGCGTCAAAGTCTGGCTTACAAACACTCCCAGGAATCTTGGCTGCCAAATCTTCCGAACGAATGCCCAACGTATTCACTTCTCTTGAACCCATAATTGGCGCTAAAACAACCCGATCTGCCAATTTTAAGGCAGCTGCAAAATCATCAAGCAACATTGCTGTACGTGAAAAAGTAAAAGGCTGGAACACTGCCCAAACATTTTTGTAACCAAGCTCTTGAGACGCCTTTAGTGTGGCTTCCAGCTCCGTTGGATGATGTGCATAATCGTCTGCAATTGTTACCCCATTGGAAGTCTGCCCAAGAACTTCAAACCGTCTGCCTGCACCTGAAAAGTCATTTAAACCTTTTTCAATAGCAGTATCGGATGCCCCGGCTATAGACGCCGCTGCACAGGCCGCTAATGCATTCAGAATATTATGCTTCCCTGGAATTTTCAGCGCCACATGAGCAATTTTCTGTCCATCACGGAGGATATCGAAATGCAAGTGGTGATTAGCCACACCAATATTAATGGCGGTATACTGATTAGATGGATCAAACCCAAAGGTCACTTTTTTCAACGAGGAATTCGCGACAGCCTTTAGTGTATTGGCATCATCCCCGTTGTAAACCAATGTACGGCGTGTTTGAGAGGCAAACTGAGAAAAATGTGCAATCAAGTTGTCCATGGTTTTGAAATATTCCATGTGATCATTATCAATATTCAAAATAACCGCAACAGCTGGATGCAATGTTAAAAAGGAATCTTGAAATTCACAGGCCTCACAGGCCATTAAATCTGTTTTCCCCACACGGAATCCACCACCAATCAGTGGAAGTTTTCCCCCAATTACTGCCGTAGGATCTAAATCGGCCGTGAGCAAAATCTGCGTTAACATACTTGTTGTTGTTGTTTTCCCATGCGTTCCCGAAACAGCAATCGTATCTTGATAGTGTCTGCTTAAGAGGCCAAGTAATTCCGCCCGACTATAAAGCGGCACTCCCTTTTCATGGGCTGCTTGCATTTCCGGATTATCTTCATGTACCGCGGCAGTATAAACTACCATTTCTGCATTTCCAATATTCTCGGCTTTATGCCCCATATAAACTTGAATACCCAGATGACGGATCCAGTTTAATGTGTCTGTTTCATTATTATCCGATCCAGTAAGGATAAATCCCTCTTGGTGCAAAATGCCCGCTAGTGGGCTCATTCCAGAGCCACCAATTCCAATAAAATGAATGTGTTTGACATGTTGAAGAATCGTCTCATCCACAGTTTATAGAACTCCTCTCAAAATGCAATAGAAATCCTCTTTGCATCTAACTCAATAATTAATTCACCATGATAGGTTCCTGGATATTATACGACCTTCTTTTCAAAAAAGAAACCTTTTTACGGCAAGATGTTTGATTTGATTGACCCCATATTCTTTATATTACCACATTATAAAATAAGATAACGATTTTATTCCCATACAAAGTGAAAACCAAATGAAAAATTGGAGGACATTCTCATGAATATTACCGATATTAAAATTCGCAAACTTTTCTCAGAAGGAAAGGTCAAAGCCATTGTTTCCATTATCCTAGATGGCGAATTTGCTGTACATGATTTGAAGATAATTAAAGGCGTTGAACGGCTATTTGTTGCTATGCCGAACCGTCGTTCAGAGGATGGACGGTTTCAAGATATTGTGCACCCTATTTCTTCTGATGCGCGAATGCAAATTGAAGAGGCAGTCCTTGGAAAATACAAAGAAGTTATCGCCGAAAATGCTGAAGCCACAGATTCCTCAGAAGAATAGGGCAATCTACCTCATACCAATCGATCAAATCAAAATATTTTCTGAATAGCGAACCTCTTTTTAGAGCGTTCGCGTTTTTATTTATATTCTATTTCACTTTTCCTTAAAAATAAGCTTCTGCTCAAAATCTTGATTGTATTCATATACGGCCGCTCTTTTATTTTTTACACAATGATATTGATTATTTATGGATTTTACTTTTATTCATAATTGATTGGTTTCCATCAATTGTACATATAAAAAATCCTCCTACCAGCAGATAGCAAAACCACCTGACTAACA
>DOXU01000200.1 GCA_003518885.1 Oscillospiraceae bacterium | reverse complement strand
GAAATCGATATCAAAAATCCAAAGGCAAACATTCACAATGCGGGCTTTACTCCAGAAGAACGCGAGAAAATGGATACTCTTCTACACTCCGGCTTTATTGATACCTTTCGTGCACGCTATCCCGATCAAAAAGATGCCTATACCTGGTGGTCTTATATGAGAAAGGCCAGAGAACGCAATGCTGGATGGCGCATTGACTACTTTCTAGTTTCTAAAGAGCTTGGACCCCAAGTGAAAGATAGTTTTATCTATTCGGATGTATTGGGTAGCGATCATTGTCCAATTGGCCTTTCATTATAGAATCTGTCTGAAAAGCAGTAAATTTTTTCTTTTTACGGTTTATTCACGAAAATAAAACAAAAATTTGGTATACTATTAAAGCAAATACGCTGTTGAGGAGAAGCTCTTTCAAAAAGATCTCTCCTTATTGCTGCGTTGCAAATTTAAAATAAAGGGTGTTTCAGTTTTTGGGCACACAAATCATGCCAAAGGGAAAACGAACTCCTCTTTTTTCCCGCAAACGGGTTATGCACATCCTACACATCGTCTTGCTCATTATTGCACAAATTGTAATGGCTGCTATCATCGGCGTTGCACTGCTCCGATATGGCCCCTTTACTAATACGCGCAATTTTATTATCGGTTCAAGCATGTCTAGTTTCTCTCACCAATATATTGCAAAACTTCTCTTTTCTCAAGCACAAATTGATGCCGTAACGCAGAAAAAAAATACCTCTATAGGTAGCCGGCAGGACATTAATGCTGTCAATCCAACTGGAACCAATGATAACAGTATTGTGCTAAGTAAAATTGGAGACGGTCTACAGGGATATGCCCTGGAAATCAAAAATCCATTACGCATTCATGTGGCTTGCACCTCTTACATTGGGCAACGCGGCGAATTCGTTAGCACATTGGCAGAAAAGAATGACGCCATTGCCGCTATTAATGGCGGCGGGTTCAGTACGGGTGAAGACACCACAGGTACTGGTGCTATTCCTTCCGACTTCGTTTTTTCAAAAGGAAAGTTACTCTGGAAAGATCCCTCTGTGCAAACCAACAAGCTACCTGCGACGGATAAAGATGCTGCTCTCAATGTTGTGGCTCTTAATTCAAAAGGTGTTTTAATTGTCGGAGATTATACGATCGACCAATTGAAAAAGATGGATATTACAGAGGCGGTCGACTTACATGGTTATTCTCCTTTAGTGACAGGTGGTAAAGTGCAATACACCGATGACGCTGGCAAAGGAATTCAACCACGTACTGCCATTGGACAGAAAAAGGATGGCACCATTGTCTTTCTGGTTATAGACGGGCGACAGTCTTCCACTTCTGGCGCAAAACTCAATCAAATTGCTGATCTATTAGCCGACCAATATCAATGTTGGACAGCTGCCAACTTGGACGGCGGTGCTTCTACATCCATGTATTACCAGGGAAATATCATCAATAAGCCTAGTGCCATTTTTGGCGAACGCACTGTCGCTACTGCGTTTTATGTCAGTAAATGAAGACCCATGTAAAAAGCAGCAGGGGGAAACCGTTTGAATTTTTTGAAATTTAAAAAAATAAAGCCTCGTTATCTGTTCCTTTTTCTTATTGGCTTTTTGGTTTTGGTCGCCATCGAGCTTGGCGCTATTCTTTATGTTAATAATGTTTATTTGCGTGAGAATGATCATTATCGGGTTACACGGATCAATTCATCCTCTTCTGGATCTGTGAAACACCACACCCTTTCCCTACCAAGTGATGCCAAAAGTATTTCCGTCTCTCATGATGGAAATTATCTAGCCTATCTAGAAAACGGGCAAATCAAAATTGCCGATATGCAGTCCGGCAGCACTTCCAGTGTCTCTGCAGAAAAAAATCGCTCTATCTCCTACTTTAAATGGGTATACGATCGGGACCGTCTCACTATTGTCGAAAAAGGATCCTCTGTCTCAAGCAGTAGTCATTCACAATCCAGTACAGATAAGAACGGTTCTTCTCGCACTTCATCTGATTCAAGCACTAGTACAAATACAACAGACTATTTTGCTGAATTGTACAGTTATGATATGTCTGATAAAACTACCCAGCTTGTGCGGGATTATATGAATAACAAAGATGTCCACATTGCTCTAAACAGTCCCAAGGACACCATTACCGGAATGGATATGTCAACTGAGACGGTTGTGACTTACTTAAAAATCACTTCTACCACTGGTCGAAGCCGTTTATGGGAAGCAAATGTTACTGTGCAAAATGCGGCTCTTCCCGACCTTCCTACACATACCATCGGAAACATTCAATCTCTTAAATCTACCAATGATCTTCTATTCGAGGATAGTGATAGCGGCCAAGTCTACCAATATAACGCCACGGATAAAGATTACACCCCACTTTCCATCAACGGCAACACATCATTACGCCTGTTGGGATTTGACCAATCGGAAAAAGTCTACGTCGGCATAATGAATGGTGGAAAGGTCACCTCTATTGCTTATGGGGATCTTTCAAAAAACAATTGGGCGTTCTTGACCCCTCCTTCAGCAGTTGATCCGGCTGATCTTAGCGTAACCTATGACGGAAAGGTTTATTATAACAACGCCCCCGCACAAACGACGTCTAATCTAAGCGACAATACTTCTAC
>DOXU01000027.1 GCA_003518885.1 Oscillospiraceae bacterium | reverse complement strand
TCATGAATTTTATCAATCCGCTCTTGAAGATTCTTTTCCTGAAGATAGACTTCGGGTAAAATCAAGCGCAAAGTAGAGGGGGCATTTCCTACTACCTTCTCTACTTGATCCCAATACTCTGGTTGAGATGTATATTGATCACAAGCGATAACGCTCCATTTTTGTAAAACACATCCACGCGGCACCAAAAGATCTGCTGGAACAAATGCGTTCCATTGATATCGAATCCCCATGATTCTGTTCTCCTGTTCTGTAATTTATCTCTATATAAAAAAGAGGGGTTCCTTAACTTTGGGCTCCTGCTTTTTGTGCAGCTGTTTTCACCCCAGAACGCGACACCTCTCGCACACCCTCTATACTACGCAGATGTTTAAGCACATTTTCAAGTTGTTTTGTCCCTGCCACATCTACTGTGAGAAGAATTTCTACCTCTTCTGTGCGCAACTCTCGGGCATTAATAGAATGAATACCCATATGCATAGAAGCCAACGAAGAAGTAATATCGGCAAGCAATCCATAACGGTCAGCTGAAAGAATACGCAGCCCTGCTTTGAAGGGCTTGTTAACATGGCCTGCCCATCTAGCCTCAAGAAAGCGACCGGTGTATTCCGGGCTGTTCTGATTTTTAATCACGTTTGGGCAATCTTTTTTGTGAATAGAGACACCAGGTCCACGCGTGACAAAGCCAATAATCTCATCACCCGGCAGCGGGTTACAGCATCTTGACAATTTGACCAGACAATTTTCTAATCCCTCCACGATAATGCCACCTGCTATATGGCGTGGCGTTACATTCTCGGGAAGCTGAATTTTCTCTGGACGTACCAATTTAACGTATTCATCTTTGATCCGTGGAATGATTTTAGAAAGGACAATGCCGCCATACCCAATTGCAGCTAATAATTCGTCTGTGCTATTAAAATGCTGTCTCTTGGCTACATCGGCCAAAAAGCGCTCTAGCTTCTCACCCGTGAGTAAAATACCAATGCGCTTAAATTCGCGTTCGATTTCTGCTCGCCCTTGCTCAATATTTTCCTCACGGCGTTCTTTTTTAAACCAGGCACGAATTTTGCTTCGTGCCTCACTGGTACGGGCAATTTTCAACCAATCCCTGCTAGGGCCATGGGTAGCGGACGCTGTTGTCAGAGCTTCTACAATCTGCCCCGTCTGTAACTGATAGTCCAACGGAACAATTTTTCCATCCACTTTTGCCCCCGTCATATGATGACCTACTTCACTGTGAATCGCATAAGCAAAGTCAATGGGAGTAGAGCGTGAGGGCAGGTTAATGACATCCCCACGTGGTGTGAACACATAGACCTCGTCTGGGGTCAAATCCGTCTTCAAAGAATGAATAAAATCTTCGGCATCCTTTACGTCCGTTTGGACTTCCAGTAATTGTCTGACCCATTCCAGCTTTTCCTCTAAAGAGTTTTTGCCTTTTGTTTCCCCCACAATACCCAATTTATATTTCCAGTGCGCAGCAATACCATACTCCGCCGTATGATGCATCTCCCAGGTGCGAATTTGCACTTCTACAGGAATTCCTTCTTTGCCAATAACAGTGGTATGAAGTGACTGATACATATTGGGTTTCGGTGTTGAAATGTAGTCCTTAAAGCGGCCAGGAATCGGCTTTAACAAATCGTGGATCACACCAAGAATATTATAGCATTCATTCACTGTATCGACAATCACACGCACTGCGTAAATATCATAGATTTGGTCAAAGGATCGTCCCTGCATATACATTTTACGATAAATACCATAAACGCTTTTTACACGGCCTTCAATGTGTACATTCATATGCAAGCTCGTAAGTCTTTCCTCAATACGATCTTGTACCTGCATAAGCAATGCTTCCCGTTCATCTTTCCGCTTTTTTAGTGCAGACTCGATTTCCTCATAGGCCACAGGATCCAAATGGTGAATAGAAAGATCCTCTAATTCATCTTTAATTGTGCGAATGCCCAAACGATGGGCGATCGGAGCATAAACTTCCATGGTAACCAAAGAGATATCCAACTGTTTTTGTGGAGGCATCGCATCTAACGTGCGCATATTGTGCAGTCTATCCGCCAACTTAATAAGAATGACGCGAATATCTTTCGCCATAGCAAGTAACATTTTGCGAATGCTCTCGGCCTGCTGTTCTTCGCGCGAATAATGGGCAACCTTTCCGACTTTCGTTACCCCATCCACTAGCAAAGCTACATCGCTTCCAAAACGTTTACGAATTTCTTCTAGCGGAACATCGGTATCCTCTACCACATCATGCAACAATGCAGCACAAAGCGAATCCGTATCCAATCCTAATTTAATTAAAATTTGGGCCACTGCCACCGGATGGATGATATACGGATCCCCTGACCGACGCATTTGCTCGCCATGTGCTTCCCGTGCCAATTCATAGGCCGCCTTGATCTTATCGATATCATATGGCATTCCACTTTGCTCAATTTCTTGTAGCAAACCTTCTAACAGTTGATCCATTATCCAATGCCTCTTAACGCACTTTCATTTATTTTTTAATACCGCGCATCGCATCTATTTGGTTTCATTCACCGTTTTATTTATATTCTTTTATGGGTGGCAACAATTTTTGCATGAGTGAACTTTCTTCCAAATTCACCTTTAAACCTGCTGTTAATCGAACGACATAAACTTCCTCTTCAAGAGAAAAATTTGCTAATCCCGTCTCACGAAAAATCGCCAGAATAAGCAAAAACTGTGTGTAACGCATTTGGGGTATCCGCCTTTTCAGTGCACCATATCCATGCCTTGGAGAAAATCTTCCCCCATCAAACTGCTTTAGCAGCCGCCAAACAGAAGCAAATGTAGACCTTGGGGGCCTGTATGCCTCTTCTTCCCCCCGTAAGGTGCGCTCATAATGTATCCGCTCTCGCTTAAACATTGCACTCTCACGTACATCGCGCACCAAAACAGAAAGCTTACGTGTTCCTCTCCACTCGTTCACCGAAAGAGAAATGGCCATATCTAACACATCCCCCGGAACGATGGACAACTCTAAATTATCCACGCCAAAAAATATGGCCTCAAATGCATAGCCATCCACCATACAGGATAATCGAAGATGCTTTCCCCCTGAAAGTGTATGCGTATCTTGGATGAGAACTTCCTCCAGATAAAACAAGGGAACAGGATTGCCCTCTCCACAAGGTTCTAACACTGCACATGCTTCAGCAGAATCAAGCGTCAATTCTTCCTTGCTAATTTGAGAATCTATCTGTAAAAGTGGGCGAATTGTACAATCCGCCGCGAAAATTTCTGCCGCAACACAAAAAGCCGATACTTTTTCCTTCCGGATGGAAAAGCCTGCCGCCATGGCGTGCCCACCAAAGCGCTCTAAGAGCCCTGAACAAGCCCGCAAAAACAGATGCATCGGAAACCCTTCAAAACTACGACAAGATGCTCTACCTATCCCATCACTTTGAAATGAGATAATAATCGTTGGGCGACTAAATCGATTAGCCAATCGAGAAGCTACAATTCCAATAACGCCATCCGCCCAGTCATCTCCTGCAACAACAAGCACGCGGTTTTGCAAAAGATTTTGGCGTTCAATCAGAGGAAGTGCTTCTTCAAGGATACGTTCTTCTTCTCTTTTACGTGCATCATTACAAGTGCAAAGGTATCTGGCCAATAATTCTGCACGTGCTTTAGAACGTGTTAGCATTAATTCTAAGGCAGGCATTGCATTTTTCATTCGTCCCACTGCATTAATCCGCGGCGCCGCCGTAAATGCAAGCAATGTGGCATCTAATGCACGATTATTAACACCTGCTGCCTTTAATAGCGCCGCAATACCCACACGAGTATTCTTCTCCATTATTTGCAAACCTAATCCCGCAAATACGCGGTTCTCTCCTAAAAGAGGAACCACATCAGCCACTGTACCTAAACAGAGTAAATCGCCATATTGTGCAAGCAACGCTTTTGTTTTTTCCACCCCTTCTAGCGCACAGACAAGCTGAAAGGCAACCCCGACGCCAGCTAGTCCTTTAAATGGATAGGGGCAATCCCTTCTTTTGGGATCAACAATCGCACAAGCACAAGGAAGCGTCTCGCGTGGCTCATGATGATCGGTGATTACTAAGTCCAGTCCCTTCTTTTTTGCCGCTTCCGCTTCTTTCTCTGCAGAAATTCCTGTATCCACCGTAATGCAAAGGGTAACGCCGATTCGTCGCAAACGCGTCAAAGCTGCCGAATTCAGTCCATAGCCTTCTGCCTCTCTATCTGGCAAATAAGCCATGACATCCATATCCTTTGTCCGCAAATAACTTGTCAACAACGCAGAAGCCGTTATCCCATCGACATCATAATCCCCATAAACAGCAACTGTTTCTCCTTTTTTCATTGCCTGACGAATTCGAGCAACCGCCTGTGGCATATCTTTCATCCGAAACGGGTCGCCAATAGAACCAGTACAATGCAAAAAGGCTTCAATATCTTTTGTGTTAGTTGAGATACGCGCGGCCAACACTTTAGCTAAAATAGAGGGGTACCCGGCTTTTTCTAAGGTCTGGACAGCCTCTTCATCCGGCAAACCAATTTCCCATTCACGCATTCGCAGTTCCCCTCTACATTTTCTGTCGAAAATTCTATACATTCATTGTAACATGGGGGAAGAAGTTGTCAACCTTCCTTATAAATACAAAAAACTGTTTTCATTGTCCGCAATAATTGGTATTATTTTTCCCCTCATTTCCTTTATATTGCAAGGGTTTCTCAAACATACTATAATGAGAAAGCAAAGGCAATCGTCTTTTTACTGACGCAAACGTCAAAAATAAAGGGAATAGGAGATTAAATTTCATGCAGCGTACCGAAATATGCGATCTTTTTGCCCATCCAAAAGACTTTTCTGATATACAACTCACCCTTGCTGGATGGCTGCGTACATTGCGGCATTCCAAATCCATCGGCTTTTTGGAGCTGAGCGACGGCAGTTGTTTCGACACTCTTCAAGTAGTGTGTAATGAAAACACTTTACCTGATTTCAAAAAATTAATGAAGTTAGGAAGTGGGTCGGCCATTATTGTCCGCGGAACCTTGACTTTAACTCCCGATGCACGTCAGCCGTTTGAATTACAGGCCACCAAGATTGAAATCGAGGGAACTTCTCCTTCTGACTACCCATTGCAAAAAAAACACCACTCCTTAGAGTATTTACGTGAAATTGCCCACCTTCGGCCACGCACCAATACACTGAGTGCTGTATTTCGCATACGTTCCGCTGCTGCCTTTGCCATTCATCATTTTTTTCATGACAGAGGATTCTACTATATCCACACACCGATCATTACCTCTAGCGATGCAGAAGGCGCCGGCGAAATGTTTCGCCTAACTACCTTAGATTTTTCTGATCCACCTCACACTAAAAATGGAGCTGTCGATTTTTCTCGTGATTTTTTTGGTCTCCCTGTTAGTTTGACTGTTTCCGGCCAACTAGAGGGAGAATGCATGGCCATGGCCATGGGAAAAACCTACACCTTTGGTCCCACATTCCGTGCAGAAGACTCAAACACTGCGCGCCATGCCGCCGAATTTTGGATGGTGGAGCCCGAAATTGCCTTTGCCGATCTGAATGATGACCGACAGCTAGCACAAGACATGATGCAATCCGTTCTGCGCGCCGTTATGAACGAATGCCCCAAAGAATTGGATTTTTTGAACCAATATATAGACAAGGATCTCATCACCCGCCTTACCCATGTGGTCAATGCAGAATTTTCTTGCATCGACTATACAGAAGCAGTCTCTCTACTCGAAAAAAATAATGATCATTTTACCTATCCTGTCTCTTGGGGTATTGACTTACAAACAGAACATGAGCGTTTTTTAACAGAAGAAATTTGCAAAGGGCCTGTTTTTGTTGTAAATTACCCCAAAGCCATCAAAGCATTCTATATGCGCCAAAACGACGATGGTAAAACAGTTGCAGCCATGGATATGTTGGTACCAGGCATCGGAGAGATCATTGGCGGTTCGCAGCGCGAGGAACGCGAAGATATTTTGCGCGCACGCATGCGCGAATTGGGTATGCAGAGTGCAAACTATCAGTGGTATCTTGACCTAAGACGATTTGGCAGCGCAAAACATAGTGGATTTGGTTTAGGATTTGAACGTTTAATTATGTATTTAACTGGTATTAAAAATATTCGCGACGTCCTGCCCTTCCCACGCACGGCAGGCAACGCCCGTTTTTAAACAGATAAGGGAGCTGAATTGAACATGGATTTAAAAGCAATCTTAGATGCCGTCCACGACGGGGATATGCCCGTTGATCAGGCAATGGAGCATTTGAAAACTTTGCCTTACGGAAACCTTGGTTTTGCACGAGTGGACCATCACCGCGCTTTGCGTCAAGGCTTTCCTGAAGTTATCTTTTGTGCGGGAAAGACACCGGAACAAACTGCCGCTATTGCTGCCGATCTGGTAAAG
This sequence comes from Oscillospiraceae bacterium, assembly GCA_003518885.1. GTDB lineage: Bacteria > Bacillota > Clostridia > Oscillospirales > Ethanoligenentaceae > Ethanoligenens. Next base: position 3,579 of record DOXU01000027.1, on the reverse strand, counting down.
GCGGGTCAAAATGTGTTGGGCACCCGCGCCGGAAAGGAACATTTCGATGCCGTCCACCAAGTATTGCCAGATGCGATTTACAATGAGTGTGCACACACCATCACTTATGTCTGCCATCAGCCAAGGCAGTTAGGGGAAGTCGCCGTTTGCACTGGTGGCACAGCAGATATCCCCGTGGCAGAAGAGGCCGCCATCACTCTGGAAGCACTTGGTTGCACTCCCATACGCTTGTATGATATCGGCATTGCCGGTATTCATCGCCTGCTAGATAAGTTGGATGTTCTGCGCAGCGCAAAAGTCATCGTCGCTGTTGCCGGAATGGAAGGGGCCTTGGCTGGTGTAATTGGCGGCCTGGTCGATCGTCCAGTTGTAGCTGTGCCCACTAGCGTCGGATATGGCGCAAATTTTGGTGGTCTTTCTGCTTTATTGACTATGTTAAATACTTGCGCGGCAGGCATTGGTATTGTCAATATAGACAATGGATTTGGTGGTGGTTATCTTGCCGCGCAAATCAGCCGATTAGCCGCCGACATGCAGCAGAAGGGAAAAAAAGAATGAAAACTTTATATGTTGATTGTCAAGCTGGCATTTCCGGCGATATGTTCGTCGCCGCATTGCTGGATCTTGGCGCATCAAAAGCCGCTCTCCAAACCGCTCTGGATAGTCTACATATTGATGACTTCAAAATAGAAATCACCAACACCAGCACACATGGTATTGTTTGTACGGACTACAATGTCATCCTCAAACAAGATGAACACGAGCATACACACGAACACGAACACGAACATGAGCACGAACATACACATGCTCCGCACGTCCACCGCAATCTTTATGACGTGGAAAAACTAATTGATGCTGGCTCCATACCCGAATCGGCCCGTAAAATTGCCAAAAAAATCTTTGGCTTTGTCGCCAAAGCAGAATCTACTGTTCATGGTCTTCCTCTTGATCAAGTACACTTTCATGAAGTCGGTGCAGCCGATTCGATCGCCGATATTATTGGAGCAGCAGTTTGTGTGGACTCCCTTGGTGTAGAGCAAATCCTGTTTTCTCCCCTGACAGAAGGAAGTGGATTCGTTCGTTGCGCGCACGGACTATTACCCGTTCCTGCGCCAGCAACAGCCGAGATTATGCGCACAGCCTCCATTCCTTACCGAACCAAAGAGGTAGATGGTGAGATGGTAACACCAACCGGAGCAGCAATTGCCGCCGGGTTATCTCAAGGATTCGGCCCTATGCCTGTCATGAAAGTAGAAAAAAGCGGAATCGGCTGTGGAAAACGACAATTTCCACATGCAAACATATTACGTGTGTTTCTGGGCGAAACAGAAGAACTGCAGGACACCTTTTCTCATGATACTATCTGTGTCCTAGAAACCTGCATCGATGATTCCACCGGTGAAGCCCTGGGGCATGTCCTTGATCTATTATTTGATGCAGGCGTTGCGGATGCCTATTTCACTCCTATTTATATGAAAAAAAACCGGCCCGCCTTTCTACTCACTGTTCTTTGCACTGAAAATTTAGAAAAACAGGTCGCCCGTATTCTATTCCAACATACCGGCGCAATTGGCTTACGTACACGAAAAAGTGAACGGCTTATGATGCAGCGAATTTCCGGCACTGTATCTACCCAATTTGGTACCGTTGCACTTAAACGCAGTACCCTGGACACGATCGAAAAAATCAAACCAGAATTTGATTCTCTAAAAAAAGTGGCTTGCGAAGCTAATGTCTCTCTAGCGGAAGTTGAAAACGCCGTGCAGGCACAAATTAGCGCTGGATTGGCCGTATGGGAAGCATAAATTTGTCCTTGTGACAAAGACATTGTCTTTAAAAAACTGGCGTTTTTTATCTCGATCGTGCAGAAACCTCGTTCTATATCACAAGAACTTTCTGTTTTTTTATATTTTTGCATGATTGGCATTTTAAACTTGCAATCCTCTCTATTTTGCGATACAATAGAAAGGTATATTAAGCTTCCCGGCAGAGCGCAAAGGCGCATTATTCTGATCGGACATATTTGGAGGATGCAACCTATGTCAACTCTTTCATCTTTATCAAATCAAGAACTCTGTACCCTAAAAGATCGTCTTCTTAACAAGTATCACGATTTTCAAGCGCAGGGTCTGAACCTCAATATGTCTCGCGGGAAACCATCCGCAGAACAATTAGATCTTTCTATTCCTATTCTGACCTGCATAGACAGTAGGGAAACCTGCCTAGCTGAAGACGGCACTGACTGTCGCAACTATGGATCATTAGACGGTTTACCCGAAATGAAGCGTCTTTTTGCGGAAATAATGGAAGTCCAACCGGCTAATATTGTTATTGGCGGTAATTCCAGCTTGACTATGATGTATGATACGATTGCTCGTGCTATGCAATTTGGTATATTAGGGAACACCCCCTGGGGTAAACTTGAAAAAGTAAAATTTCTCTGCCCTGTACCAGGTTATGACCGCCATTTCAGCATTACTGAAGCTTTTGGTATTGAGATGATTCCTGTTCAAATGTTGGATGATGGCCCTGATATGGCCGTCGTACGGAAATATGTTGAAAATGATCCTACCGTAAAAGGAATCTGGTGTGTTCCTAAATACTCTAATCCAGAAGGAAAAACCTATTCCGATACGGTAGTCGATGCTTTTGCTTCTTTAAAGCCAGCTGCGGCTGATTTTCGTATTTTCTGGGACAACGCTTATTGTTTACATCATCTGAATGAAAAACATGATGAGCTGAAAAACATCTTAGAGGCATGTACAGCACAAGGGCATGCGGATATGGTCTTTATCTTTGCTTCCACTTCTAAGATCACGTTCCCCGGTGCTGGTGTGGCAGCCATGGCAGCAAGTGAATCTAACATAGCAGATATTAAAAAACGCATCTTTTTTCAAACCATTGGGCCAGATAAACTTAACCAGCTTCGCCATGTTCGCTTTTTTAAAAATCGTGCCGGTATGGAGACGCATTTAGTAAAACACGCCGCCATTATTGGGCCAAAATTTGCTTTGGTAGACGAAATTTTAACAGCAGAACTCGCTGGATTGGGCATTGCGAAATGGACAAAGCCAAATGGTGGTTATTTTATCAGCTTTGATGCCATGGAAGGCTGCGCGACAAGAATTGTGGAACTTTGTAAAGAGGCGGGACTTTGTACAACGCCAGCTGGTTCTACTTTTCCTTATCATCATGATCCGTGTGACTGCAACATCCGTATTGCTCCCACTATGCCACCACTGGATGAATTGCGCTCCGCTATTCCTTTATTCACTCTTTGTGTGAAATTAGCCTCTGTAGAAAAACTTCTTGCACACGCGGGTGCATAATACCGAGATAAATTTAGTATTGACTCCCCCTTTTATTTTTAATAAAAACCCCATTGCCTATCTTTACGGATAAGCAATGGGGTTTTCTTATTGCAAAATAATGAAATTCGATTATTTCGCAACAATATTAATCAGTCGTCCTTTAACATAAATGACTTTTACAATTTTCTTGTCTTTTAACTGGTCCTGCACGCGCTTCAATTCCATAGCCGCTGCCTGCACAGCTTCCTGGCTTGCATCTGCATCC
>DOXU01000076.1 GCA_003518885.1 Oscillospiraceae bacterium | reverse complement strand
ACTTGTTCGCCTCATTCAAAGTGACCGGATCACCCGAAGCCTTATCATCCGCATACAACTGCATTTGAACGCTATCCGGTCGGGTCCCATCCCGGTTGTTATAGTCATCCCAAACCTTTTTCACGCTCATATTTGTCGTTGTAGGCCGACTATCTACAACTTCAACTTCTGTTCCTTGCGTATCAGAGGAGCCCACTGAAAATTGATTTCCTGACGTATACTGAGGCAATCCGTAGTTCGGGAGCCCTTGCACTTCTTTGATCTGATAATCACCATATTCCAGGTCAGAAAATAAAATCGTCCCATCTTGATCCGTACTCCGGATTAGCGCACCACCATCTGGTGCCGTGTAATCCTCAAACGTACCCTGTGCATCCTTTTTCTGCAGTTTAAAAGTTACCCCTTGCAATGCATTGCCTGCATCATCTTTTTTTACGATTTTTACTTTTCCCGGATCCAGTCCAATTGCGGATCCACGCACATTTTGATAGTCAACCTTTACTAAATTGGAACCTGAATTACCATCAGTGGATTCCATCTTAGCCGTATTACTAATGCTCCGACTTGAATTTTTGACATCCACTGTAATCACAATGTTAAAATTCATCCATGAGCTCAATTTTGAATAATAGGCCATTGTTTTATCATATTCCGTCTGATCAATGGTGCCTTTACTCATCAAATCATCTAATTCCCCTTGGAGATCTGCCTTCCAAGTACTTGCAAGTTGGACATTTGAGCTAGGCAAATTTCCTAGATAGTAAACAACTGTATTATCAACAACGCCATAGCTCATCGGCCCATTTGCTTGCAATCTGCCTTTAAACGCATTTAATGACTCATTTGCCTGTGGCGTAAGTTCTTTTGTATTCGTTACTGGAAAGAAAACGTGATAGTTGGACATTTCGCCACTATCTAAGGCAACCTGTGCACTCACATTCAGCTGCATATTATTTAATGTTGTACCATCTTCTAGTTTGTCTACAATAAAAACACTTTTATGTGATACAAAGGAATCGCCAACAAATCTTTTGGCTTCTTGATCATAATTAATATACAGCGGCCAGGTAATCTGATTTTCATTACGTACTTGAAATCCGTCTTTCACGATTGGCGTGGTCAAACCATTCCCCACGATTCCCGAATCGTCTCCCGGTTCAATTGTCAATGGCGGAATCGTAACACCATTGGTCACCTCAAACTGCAATTGGGACCCAGGTGATGATACACGCCCTTTAACGGAGATCAGCCCATCTGTAATGCCTTCCTTATTTAAACCAGTATTGGTCAACCGCGCCATGATTTTGGAATCTTGAATTTTAAAATACCCTAAAATTTCTGATTTTGTCTGATCATAAATAGGATGCTCCTCCGTATTTTCAAATTCAAAATAGGAAGGCAAATTAAATACGAAATAATCACTTTCCGTCATCTGAGAAAGAGAAGCCTTTGGAACATTCCAATCCAAATTCAATTGTACAGCCATTCCTTCTGCAATATTCGGTAATGGTGTTTGTTCGACGCCATTTTTAATTACAGACTTCCAACCACCCGAATCTTCCACAGATAGTGAAAGTTTAGTCCCCTTCACCAGTTGAGTTTGATCCTGGCCCGTGTAAGCAGAATCCGCATAAGAGGTCACTGGGCTCACTACGCTACTTACTACTATGAGCAGAGCAAGAAGTAGGGACCAACCTATCAGGTACCCCTTTTTTTGTTTCGTCATTGCTATTCTCCTTCTTCACAAACTTCGCCATTCATATGGCATATTTTGATAGGGTATCTTCCAGATAAACTTTATATAAATTAAAAACGGACAACATGTAGAATAGAGCCTTCAATATTCATCGTATTACAAATGGCAATTTAGTCTATTCCCCCATATTATTCCATGTTATCCCATATTCACTATTATAAAAGATCTTCCAAATTGAAGCAACATTTTTCTTGGGCTGAATACACCTGCTTTCTCCATTCTTGCACAATATTTTCCTTTGATTAATGTGAATCGCCGTATTCCTGTTAATCTCTATCCACTTTATTTATTCCCCTCGATTATAAAAGCAAAAATAAATGACCTGATTTATATATTCACTGTGTCTCCCCTCTTTCTACATTCGCTTTGTCGCAAAATGATCGTGAGAAAAGCTTCTGTCCTCTTTTCGTGGTAGCCCCCAAAATTCTTTATTTCTTTATCATGATATTGGACAGGCTGATCTTTTCCGTTATAATATGATTAATTCTAACTTTATTTGCCGATATAATACAAGGAGGATATCTTGACATCTTCATTTTTTGCATTGCTTTCTCGAATGAAATACATCACCCGTTGGGGGCTCATGCGCAATACCCTCCCCGAAAATTTGATGGCACACAGTTTTGAAACCGCCATCTTTGCACATGTACTCGCCGAAATCGGGAATCATCGATTTAAAAAATCTTATGACGTTGGGCGCGCTGCATTACTTGCCCTCTATCATGATGCAACTGAAATTTTTACTGGTGACCTTCCAACCCCAGTAAAATATGCAAATCAAACATTGCGTGAATCTTATCGACAGGCAGAAAAAGATGCCCAGCATCGCTTGACTTCTAAATTACCGACCGATTTGCGTCCTGTCTATGAATCTCTTTTCTCTCCTTCCGTCGCCGAATCTAAACTGATGATCTTGGTAAAGGCCGCGGATAAACTCTCTGCTCTTGTAAAATGTATTGAAGAAAAAAATGCCGGAAACAAAGAATTCCAAAAAGCGGCAGCCGCACAGCTTTCCTATTTGGAAAATATGCATCTACCCGAAGTTGATTATTTTTTAAAAGAATTTTTACCTGCATTTTATTTGACATTAGATGAGCAAGAATCTTAAAAAAAGGGGCAATGGCGTTAAACACCATTGCCCCTTTTTTCTTTTTCTTGAAATTTATGAGCCAAAATGAAAGGCATTATGGACAATTTTAACTGCCCTGTCCGCTTCATCCCGCTCGATCAGTACAGAAACTTTAATCTCGCTGGTTGAAATCATTTGAATATTAATACCCGCTTGATACAAGGCCTCAAACATTTTAGCGGCAACGCCTGGATTTGTCGCCATACCCGCCCCAACAATAGAAACTTTTGCAATATTAGAATCGTGCGTAATAGAACGTCCACCTAAAGATGGCAGAATTTCCTTCAAGATAGAAACTGCATTTTCCGTATTAGATTCGTCCACAGTAAAACTGACATCCTTTGTACCATCTCGACCAATCGACTGCAAAATAACATCAACATTAATTTTGGCTTTCCCAAGTCGAGAAAAAATTTGAAAAACTGTTCCTGGCCGATCCGGCAAACCAATAATTGCAATTCGAGCAACATGATTATCGCGCGCAACACCGCGGATTAACATCTTTTCCACACCAACAACCTCTTTCACTTTTGTTCCCTGTGCTTTTTGAAAACTTGAGAGAACTTCCATATCAACCGAATACCGTTTTGCCATCTCCACAGAACGATTATGTAACACTTGCGCACCCAAAGACGCTAATTCCAGCATCTCATCATAACTAATTTCATCAAGTTTTTTTGCATCTGGTACAATACGTGGATCTGCAGTATACACGCCATCTACATCTGTATAAATCTGACAAAGATCCGCATTCAAGGCTGCCGCAAAGGCGACTGCTGTTGTATCGGATCCGCCACGTCCAAGTGTCGTAATGTCATCATAACGGTTAGTTCCCTGGAAGCCCGCAATAATCACAATTTTCCCTTTACCAATTTCGGACTCCAGCCGTTCTGTGTCAATGCGCTCAATTTTTGCATTTCCATAAGCGATGTCCGTACGCATACCCGCTTGTGCCCCAGTAAGGGAGACCACCGGCAAATCCATTTTTTGAATAGCCATGGCCAATAACGACATCGAAATCTGCTCTCCCGTAGACAACAAGACATCCATTTCTCTCTTACTTGCTTTTGGGTTTATCTCTTTTGCTTTCCGAATTAAATCATCGGTTGTATCGCCCTGCGCAGAAACAACTGCTACTACATTATTTCCCGCATGATAAGTATCGGCAATAATCCCCGCAACTCGCTCCACACATTCCACATTGGCGACTGACGTTCCGCCGAATTTTTGTACAATTAACCCCATTTTGTTTCCTCCAAATTCAAGCTTTCCGCCATACCTTCATCTCTACTAACTGTTGCACCGTTTTCATCGCAATCCAACATTTTCAAATGAAATTTTTGTGGGAATGTCGTCAACGCAGCCTCTGCACGTTCTTTAAATGAAACATCCGTAACATTCACCATAGCCATAATGGTTGGGCCTGCTCCGCTAACACAGCACGCATAGGCATTCAATTGATTGCAGAGATTAAAGATATCCTCCGCACCCGGAATTAATTTTATCCGGTATGGCTGGTGCAAACGATCCTCCACTGCAACACGCAAATTTTCAAGGCGTCCCGAAAAAAGAGAGGCCATCATAAGCGCCGTTCTGGAAAGATTAAAAACGGCATCTTTATGGCTAACCTGCTCTGGCAATGCTGCACGGGCAACTTCCGTTTTTAATTCAAAATCAGGAATAAACAGAGCGAACTTTAAACGCTCAGAAATAGGAACCTTTACACTATAAACACGACTCTCTTGTAAAACAGCAGCGGTCAACCCACCCAGAATGGCCGGTGTAGAATTATCCGGATGCCCTTCCAGTACTGCTGCCAAATTTACAATATCGGATTTGGAAAGTGGCCGGTCAAGTAATTCATTTGCTCCAAGCAGACCCGCAACGATACAAGCTGAACTGCTGCCCAATCCTCGGGTCATAGGAATATTATTTTCCTGTAAAATGGAAAGTCCGGAAAATGGCTTGCCACAAAGCTCATAAAGAAACCCGGCCGTTTTGTAAATTAAATTATTTTCATCAGCTGGTACTTCGGTATCATCTAGCGCGGCAATACGAATACCATCATGCTCTTCCATCCACACCCGGTTATAAAGCCGCAATGCCAAGCCCATGGAATCAAATCCCGGTCCAATATTGGCACTTGTCGCAGGAACCTGTATTTTAATCACTTATATTCGCTCCTAATCATCTAATACATGGATTGTAGAAATTACCGAATAGTCTAATGTCTCCAACGCCTGCAATGCACGTCTAATTTCTCCCTCTGGCATGGATGGGGTAACAAAGGCCAGTTCATCCTTTACTTCGGGAACAACTACTTCTTTTACATTACCAAGCAAACGTTGTACCGACTTGAGTGCCTCCGTGCGATGGCGCGCCGCGACACGAACAAATAAGGTCGTCGGCACCGTAAGATAATCACACACATAGCCATCCACAGCTGCGCCCCAACCAATATATTTCCGTGCTTTAAGGTGTTTCGCTGCATCAATAACGTCCGCCACAACGGCGCTAGCTGTAGGCAATTTTCCTGCCCCTCGCCCATAAAAAACGACATCTCCTGTGGCATCTCCCCGTACAAGGATACCATTAAACACATCATCTACCGTTGCCAGCTGACTTTCCCGGGAAATAAACGCAGGGCTAACTAGCGCATAAATTTGCCCATTTTCTAGTTTTTTAACCTGACCAATCAATTTGATCACGCCGCCCCAGGACGAAGCATAACGAACATCTTCCGCCGTTATTTTCGTAATTCCTTCTGTATGTACATCTTTAGGATAAACATGACGCCCATACGCTAAGGAAGCCAAAATACAAATTTTGCGACAGGCGTCGTCTCCATTTACATCAGCCGAAGGATCCTTCTCAGCATACCCCAAATCCTGGGCGATCTTCAATGCCTTTTCAAATGCCATTCCCTCATGGAACATCTTAGTCAAAATAAAATTTGTTGTGCCATTTAAAATGCCCACAATTTCGGCAATCTCATTGGCTGAAAGGCATTGGCTCAGCGGGCGTAAAATGGGAATCCCGCCTCCAACGCTTGCCTCAAAAAGAAAATTCACATTTTTTTCTTTTGCCAAAGCAAGTAGCTCTGCTCCATAAGCGGCCACCAATTCCTTATTGGAAGTTACCACGTTTTTACCTGCCTCTAATGCACGGTAAACATAATCATAAGCAGGAGCAAGGCCACCCATCACTTCCACCACAATCCGCACATCCGGATCATTCAGAATAGTATCAAAACTCTTTACAAATTTATCTTGATAAGGAACTCCTGGATAATCTCTCCGAACTAGAATATATTTTATTTGCATTTCTGCGCCGGCTTTTCTAATAATCCCATCATGGTTCTTATTAAAAACTTCCAGCACGCCAGAGCCTACTGTTCCATAACCAAGCACTGCAACTGAAACCACGTGATGACCTCCTATCCATAGTTCTGGAACCCTTAAGCACCAGATACAATTTCTAAATTCTCTACGCCTTCGATTTTTCTTAATGCAACCATCAATCCAGATAGTGATAACCGAAGATTATCCATTCGCGCTGTCACAGAAACAGGCGCAATCCCATCAACCGGAATGTTTTGATTAATGGTCAAAATATTGGCCCCGTTTTGATACAATAGACCAGTAAAAGTCGACAAAACACCTGCCTCGTCCCGTAGCATCGCACTAACAGTAACAATGCGCCCAACTGTTTCATCATCATAAGAGCGAACTCGCCCTTTGTATTTATAAAATGCGCTGCGTGAAATTCCCGCCAATCGGGCGGCTTCATTGACAGATCTGGCCTTCCCCGTGCTTAATAAACGCTTCGCATTTAATACTTTTAAAAACACGCTGGGTAACGCTTTGCTGTCAACGATTAAATAACGCGGTACTTCTTCCATATTGTCCACCACCGGAAAAC
>DOXU01000152.1 GCA_003518885.1 Oscillospiraceae bacterium | reverse complement strand
GTAAAAACATGCCCGCATTGTGGACACGAAACAAATGTATTATATCCACGTCGATTTAACAACAAAATCGACTGTTGATGGGATCCTAAATTGCGCCGTAACTCTTCCAACAAAGTACTAGAAAGTGGCCCACTGTTTCCATTAGCAAGTTCTTCCTTCATATCTACTGTTAGCACATGAGGCATTTGCTCTTTTCCAAATCGTTTAGTTAAACGAAAAAGCGCATAACGCCCATTTTGTGCCGCAAAAAATGTTTCGAACGAAGGCGTTGCTGAAGAAAATACCAATGAAGCATTATTTCTAGCACAACGAAAACGGGCAACATCTCGTGCATGGTAACGTGGGGATGATTCTGATTTATACGTGGACTCTTGTTCTTCATCCAGTATAATAGCCCCTAAATGAGAAACTGGCGCAAAAATAGCAGAACGGGTACCAACCACCACGTGTGCTACACCCTCTTTTATTCGGCGCCATTCTTCCAAGCGTTCCCTTGCTGAAAGACCACTATGTAAAACAGCAACATCCTCACCAAAACGTGCAACAAAGTGCATAACTGTCTGTGGTGTTAGTGCAATCTCTGGCACAAGTACCAAAACATCTCTGCCATCTGCTCGTACGTCTTCAATCAAACGCATAAAGACTTGCGTTTTACCGCTACCTGTCACACCATAAAGTAACGAGGCCGATGCACCCGCTCGATAACGGGCAAGTAAACCTTCATAAGCTTTCTGCTGTTCCGCCGAAAGTTGAGGGAGCTTAACGGATTCTATGCGTTGACGAAGAGGGGTATACCGAATCGGACGATCAAAAAACTCAACCATTTTCAACTGTTTAAGTGCCTGAACAACACCACGTGACACCCCAACATAGTAGCAAACGTCATGCAAAGACACTTCTTTTTCGGAAAGTAGGTACTGCACGACCGCTCGTCTTTTTTTAGTCAATTTTTTTGTATCCCGCAATATCTCTTGTGCTCGTTGTTCATCAACTAATCGAACCATTTTTTCAGAGGCGTGAGAGATGGTCAAGACATCTTCGCGAACCAAAATCAAACCACGTTCCGCCAATTCCTCCAATACGTGCATATCAGAAAGGCCAGCCTGTTTGCAAAGTTTCTCCGCCTGAAAATCATGCTTACCTAGCAGAGAAATAACCGCTTGCTCCTCCTTCGTTAACATCGCGATGGTGGATTTTGGCACATCTTCTGCTTTAGAATAAATTTGCACAAGGCGATTTTCCGATCCTGGAGGCATCATCAAACGCAGTGCCTCGAACAAAGTACAAAATGTTCGTTCTTTTAAAAAGGCGGCTAAAGCAAGACCTTCAGCATTAACCATTGGTTCGATAGCAAGGACAGCAAAAATCGGCCTTAATTGATTTATACTATCCTCTTTGGCTGCACGTGAAAGAATAATTCCTCTTCTACGCTTTGCTCCTCTTCCAAAAGGGACTGCTACCAATGTTCCCGGAGATATGGATGCATCTAACGCGGGGGGGATACGGTAGGAAAATGGCTGATCGTAGTGGAAGGAAACACCTTCCACCGCTACCAAGGCGATTGTATCTGCCTCCATAGCAAATGCCACCCCCTTACACCGTAAAAACACTCTTTAAAACAAAACGCTCGGCTTTATTAGTCGGCAGATTTCCCGGTTTTCTTTTTCTCTTCAGCACGTGCTCGCTCAATTTTTTCTTTTTCCGCGCGTACCTCGGCATCTTGCTCAGCATCGGCCTTTGCTTCCGCATTCAAATCCGGTTGAACAATTTTAAACTTACCCTCCATGAATTCCTCAACGGCAAGTTGGACTGGCTTTTCCTCTGCGGTATCTTCCTCTTCTTGAAGCTCTTCCGAAATTTGGCGAGCCCGTTTTGAAATGGCTGCGACAAAAGAATAACAGTTTTCCTTGTTTTTTACGATATCATTAACTGATAATTTTAACATAGAGAACCCTTCTTTCTGATCTATATTTCAAAAATTGAAAATGGCAAATGCCATTCATTCTATAAGTATTTATTCTATGAAAATTTTAGGACAATTTCCCGGTTTTAATTTTTCTGCAGTAATGATACAGTCAATATCATGCGCTGCACGATTCACTTCATCATTAAGCACAATATAGTCGTATGCGCTAGCCGTATGTACCTCTGCCTTGGAAGTTTCCAAGCGCCTTTGCACAACTTCTTCCTTCTCGGTACCACGCTTACGCAACCGCTTTTCCAATTCGGCAACAGAGGGCGGCATAATGAAAATCAAAGTAGCGTCTTCACAACTATGCCGAACTTTCATAGCACCTTGCACTTCAATTTCAAGAACCACATCATATCCTTGATTGCGCTTTTCCTCTACTGGCCCACGAGGAGTACCATAGTAGTTATCACAATAACCGGCATATTCGAGCATATTGCCATCTTTAATTTCCTGCCGAAAAAGATCCTTCGAAAGGAAGTAGTAACTTTCTCCATGGACTTCGCCAGGACGTGGCAAGCGTGTAGTTGCGGAAACGGAGGAAAAGAGACCTTCCCTTTTAGTAAATAATGATTTTAAAACGGTCCCTTTTCCAGCTCCAGAAGGGCCGGAAACAACCAGCAGAAGCCCACGCTCAGGCATGATCATCCAACTCCTTTTCCACTGTGCCCTCTTCATCACCTATGTCCGATCCCTCTGCACCGCGCTCACCGGAAAGTCGATTGGCAACGGTCTCAGGCTGCACAGCCGAAAGAATGACATGATCGCTATCTGTAATGATAACAGCCCGTGTACGCCGTCCATAAGTAGCGTCAATCAAAAATCCACGTTTTCTTGCATCTTGAACGATCCGCTTAACAGGTGCGGACTCCGGGCTGACGATTGCTATCAAACGATTGGCAGATACCATATTGCCAAAACCAATGTTGATAAGCTTCATACACAAAACCTCCACCAAAGCAGGGTGCCGAATCGTGTTCGAACTTTTTTAAAATTTACCCGCCAGTTTATTCTATATTCTGTATTTGTTCTCGCATCTTTTCTAATTCCGCTTTAATGTCCACAACCACTCTTGCAATTTCCGTGTCAGAGGCCTTTGAACCAATTGTGTTAGCCTCACGATTCATTTCCTGCATAAGGAAATCCAGTTTTCGACCGACGGCGCCACCGTTGTCCAATATTTTTGCAAATTGAACAAGATGACTTTTTAACCGCACGGTTTCTTCTGTAACGGAAACCTTATCCGCATAAACAGCGGCTTCAAGAAGAATGCGATTTTCATCCAGCTGAGCATTAGAAAGAACCTCTTCCATATGCGCTGTCAACCTGGAACGGTATTCTTCAACCGTTTGCGGTGACCGACTTTCAACCGTTTCCACTAAAGAACGGATTTTTTCGGCACGCACCATCAAATCCTTTTGCAAATTCTCTCCTTCTGCTTCACGCATACGAACTAAATTTGCAAAAGCCTGTTCTGCCGCCTGTTCAA
>DOXU01000124.1 GCA_003518885.1 Oscillospiraceae bacterium | reverse complement strand
GATTTTTCTCAGACGAAGGTCTGGACTCTCTTGTTAAAGGCACTCTTAATAGAATTCAGGATATTCAGAACGAGAAAAATGACGACGTTGTATTCCTACCGTCGCATCTTGAAGAATAAAAATGACTCAAAACACTTCGACACATTCCCCTATTTTTATGGATGTTTCACGCCTGCTCTCGCGCGCCGGCCATAGCGTACCAACAGGCATAGACCGGACAGAATACGAATACGCAGCCTATCTCGCAAAACACTGGGGAGATGCCCTTGTGTTTGTTGCCTATCATCCGGTTCACGGAATCTGCTCTCTTAACCGTCTAGATGTGGTCCGTTTTCTGTCTTTTACAGCTGCGTTATGGGACGGAAAAGCAACCAATCCCTCTGTCCTCAAATGGATGGCCCGCAAAATCCTTCTTTCTTTGTCTTTTGGGCGCTACATCGCACAGGAAACACTCACAAAAAGCTCGCCCATCTATCTTCTGCTATCACATCACCATCTGATGAAAGAGCGTTGCATTCAAAGCTTCTTGAAGAAAAATAATGGCCGGCTGGTGGTGATGATACATGATATCATCCCAATAGAGTTTCCTGAATATAGTCGCCCCGGAGAAGATAAGCGCCATCTGCTGCGCCTCAAAACAGTGGCACGTTTAGCTCATGGGGTTATTGTCCCCACACAAAGCGTAGCACAAGCTCTCTCCCCCTTCATGCCTACCAACCTTCCTATAAAAAACATTGCGCACGGACTTCATATCTGGGGCTTAGAAAAGACGGAAGGAAAGCCAGCAAACATTACGGTTCCATCGCAACCCTATTTTGTTTGTATTGGCACGATTGAACCAAGAAAAAATCACCTTCTGTTACTCAATATCTGGAGAAATCTAGCCAAGTCTCAGAACACAATCATTCCGAAATTGATTATTATAGGACGGAGAGGATGGGAGAATGAAAACATACTCGATATGCTTGAACGCTGCCCTACGTTGCAAGCCCACGTACAGGAATACAACTCCCTGAACGACCAGCAAGTTGTTCATCTCCTACGTCACGCACAAGCCTTGCTGTTTCCATCTTTTGCTGAAGGCTTTGGCCTTCCTCTTCTAGAAGCACTTGCTGTTCAAACACCCGTTGTGTGTTCCGATCTGGCGGTTTTTAGAGAAATTGCGGGGGCGGCTGCAACTTACCTGGACCCATTGGACGGACCAGAATGGACACGTGCAATAAACGCGCTTTCAACCTCCAAAAGCACGATGAGCGTAGAGAGCTCCACCCTTGCCGCATATGTTCCACCAATTAACCCTTGGCCTACTCAAGTTTGCTTGGGTTTAGATTTTCTGACCTCGCTGCATAACACATATTTCAGCGAAAATGTGCGTTATGCTAAAAACTAATGAACCATCATCCAGACGGTAAACCTCCCGATCCCATTATAGTATGCTGCCATAAATTGAGCATTTTTACAGTTTATTGTTCGGAAAATTTTCTTAGGATGAATTATGTCATATCTATAATTAAAAATAGTATTTGAATAATATTGATATTCTTCGAATATTATCTTCCACTTAACCTCTCTTTATCGTATCCCCCATACTATAGGAAAAAGCTCTTGAAACATTTGTCCGTATGTCTTGATGGATTTAATCTGGCGCTCCCTAAGGGGACAGGTGTGGCAACATACGGACGGTCTTTAGCAAAAACGCTCTATGCCGCGAATTATAATATCAGCTTATTGTACGGCTTAGATATCCCCAACAGCAAAAATGAAATACTTAAGGAAGTTCTTTTTTTTAATCTGCTGGGTAGTGGAGCAAAAGCAGAAAATGAAAAACGGAATTGCTTACAAAAGGTAAAAAAAATCGTTAATTCCTTTAATTGGAAAGCAACCAATATTCCTTTGTCTGGCCGCGTAGAAACACGAGGTATGGATCATTGGCTTCCTCCCCATCATCAACTTTTAAATCTAAGAAACCTTTTCAATAGGGCTCATTTTTATTACAAAGGAACTGGGAATTTTGCTGAAATTACATTACCATCAACACCTGATATTATGCATTGGACTTACCCTCTCCCGATTAAGGTGAAAGGCGCCATCAATGTCTATACCATTCATGATCTTGTGCCATTGCGGTTACCAAAAACGACTTTAGATAATAAAACTTATTATTATAAGCTTATAAAAAAAATTGTTTCTGATAAAAATCCCATTATTACGGTTTCAGAGGCATCTAAAAACGAGATAATTTCTTTTTATCCGGATGCGGTAGATAATTTGTACAATACGTACCAAACAGTAGACCCAGAAATATCTTCAATTCTTCGCAACGAAGATAAGTCTAATATTGATATAGAAAAGCTATTCCATATTTCCCCTTTATCTTATTTTATTTTTTTTGGCTCCCTTGAACCCAAAAAAAATATTGGCCGTATTATAGAAGCATTTTTATCGTCTTCCACAAATAAAAGACTAGTCATAGTCGGCGCTATGGGGTGGAAAAATGAACAGGAGTTGCGCTTTTTACAAAAAGG
>DOXU01000118.1 GCA_003518885.1 Oscillospiraceae bacterium | reverse complement strand
ACAAGCAACTGCGTAGACAACTGGCGAGAAATTTAAAGGAATTTGGCAAAAAAAAGACGCGTGGTTCGGCTGTTTATGTGGATATGAATCCATTAGGAAATATTTAATTTAGATTGAAAAGGAGAATAAAGATGGCAATTCGTGAAATTATGAAAATGGGTGACGATGTTTTACGTAAAAAAAGTCGTAAGGTAACGGCATTTGATCATCGGTTGCACCAGTTGTTGGATGATTTGCGTGATACTTTGGAGCAAGCCGATGGTGTTGGCTTGGCTTCCCCACAAGTAGGCATTCTTAAACGTGTTATTGTAATTCGCATTGGCGATCAGTTTGTTGATTTTGTGAATCCGGAGATTATTCGAACAGAAGGGGAACAGCGTGAGCTGGAGGGTTGCCTTTCTATTCCTGGAAAATGGGGAATTACTAAGAGACCGTCTAAAGTGACCATACGGGCACAAGATCGAAATGGTAAATTCTTTGAAAAGACAGATGAGGGGCTGATAGCCCGTGCATTTTGTCATGAAACAGATCATCTAGATGGCGTTTTGTACATTGATCATGCCTTACGTCTGCTTACTCCAGAGGAATTGGAACGGGAACAAAGCGGCAATTGATCCATTGAAATTCGCCCACATTATTAGAGTGTAAACAACGGAGGTTTTTTCATGCGTATTGTTTTTATGGGTACACCACGCTTTGCTGTAGAGATTTTTCGGCGTATTGTGAAAGATGGGCATGAAATTTGCGGTGTTTTCACTCAGCCAGATAAACCGCAAGGAAGAAAAATGCGCTTGACGCCTTCACCAGTGAAATTGGCTGCGGAAGATGAAGCTCCAATTTTTCAACCGAGCTCAATGAAAGATCCATTGGCATTGCAGACATTACATACTCTTGCGCCTGATGTCATTGTGGTGGTGGCTTATGGGCAAATATTGCCGGAAAGCGTTTTAAATATTCCGAAATTTGGTTGTATTAATTTACATGCCTCTTTGTTGCCTAAGTATCGTGGTGCAGCCCCAATTCAATGGTCTATTATTAATGGGGAAAAAGAGACAGGTGTTACCTCTATGTTTATTTCTACGGGACTGGATACAGGGGATATGATTTTAAAAAAAGCGGTGGCCATTACGGAAAATGAAACATATGGTTCATTACATGATAAGTTGATGCTGGCTGGTGCCCGTGTGATTTCGGAGACTTTGCCGTTAATCGAAAGTGGAAATGCACCAAGGGAGAAGCAAGAGGACGCTCTTTCTTCTTATGCACCGCGGATTATGCGAGAAACTGGTTTGCTTGATTTTACTAAGCCAGCTCAGAGGGTGCATGACTTGGTACGTGGATTGTCGCCGATACCAGGTGCTTATACGTTTTATCATGGAAAGACTTTCAAAATTATCGAAACGGAAATTTCAGATAAAAGAGCGGGTGAACCGGGGACAATCTTTGCAGAAAAAGATGTTTTAGAAGTTCTCTGTGGGGACGGCCGGTGTGTACGCTTGCTTACTGTACAGGCACAAGGCGGAAAGAAAATGGAGGCTGCGTTGTATCTTCGGGGACATCAGCCGATTTCCGGTGAGCGGATGGGGGCTTAAAAGTGTCTGGAGCACGTGAGGCAGCTTTTTCAGTATTGCTGTCAATAGAAAATGACAAGGCCTATTCCAATTTATCGCTTGATACTTGTTTGAAGAAAACGGAGCTGTCTAAACAAGATGCCGGCCTTACGACCATGTTGGTTTATGGTGTAATAGCACGCCGATTGACATTGGATTATTTTCTTAGTAAAGTTGCCGGTAGACCGATAAAAAAAATACAGCCA
The DNA here is from genome assembly GCA_003518885.1 of Oscillospiraceae bacterium. Classification (GTDB taxonomy): domain Bacteria; phylum Bacillota; class Clostridia; order Oscillospirales; family Ethanoligenentaceae; genus Ethanoligenens. Next base: position 3,538 of record DOXU01000118.1, on the reverse strand, counting down.
CCCGTTCGAATTATTTTGCGTATAGCTGTATATCAAATGTTATTTATGGAAAAGATTCCGGCACGTGCTGCGGTTAACGAGGCAGTGCTTTTAGCCAAAAGGCGAAAATTAGGTTATGCCTCGGGTTTTATTAATGGTGTGCTACGTAACTTTTCTAGGAAAATGAATAGCTTGCAATACCCAGATCAATGTAAAGATGCACTTTTTTCAATGGAAGTGCAGTATTCCTGCCCGCAGTCCCTAATCTCTTTTTGGCAGGCATCTTATGGGAAGGAAGCTGCACTGGCAATATTGGAACAGGTGAACGCCGTTCCTCCCGTCTTTATTCGAGTGAATACTTTGCGTATTTCTACAGAAGCTTTACAAAAAGAATTGGAAACAGAGGGTGTAAAAAGCAGATTTTCCGCTACCTATCCACAGGCTCTCCAGTTACTTTCTGCTGCAGGACTTCGTGGATTATCAACCTTCCAAAAAGGGCTTTTTTTTGTGCAGGGTTTGGCTTCACAAATGGCTTGCGAGGTGTTAGCGCCTAAACCAGGTGAAACCGTATTTGATTTTTGTGCAGCACCAGGTGGAAAAAGCTTTAATTTGGCATTGCTAATGGAGGGAAAAGGAACCGTACAAGCCTTTGATCTTTATGAGCATCGAGTGCAACTAATTCAAAGAGAAGCGCACCGTTTGGGTTTGGAAAATGTGATTTGCGCCAAGGAAAATGATGCAGCAAAGGCATCCCCATTGCTGGGTGAGGCGGACCGTGTATTATGCGATGTCCCTTGTTCTGGGTTGGGTGTTATTCGCCGGAAACCTGAAATTCGGTATAAGGAATTGAAAGCATTTGACGGACTGCCTGATTTACAGTATCATATATTATGTGAAGGTGCGATGCATGTCCGCAAGGGAGGGACGTTGGTTTATTCAACCTGTACCCTGAACCCTGCTGAAAACGAGGAGGTTCTCTGTCGTTTTTTAGATGGACATGCTGATTTTGCTTTATGTCCCTTTGAAAAGGCTGACGAAGGGAGCCTTACACTGTTTCCACAAAAAGACGGCGTAGATGGCTTTTTTATCGCCAAAATGCGGAGATGTTGAGAAAGATTCTGGATGCATAGGAGATCGAATATGCCTGAAAAACAAGATTTGAAATCAATGAATCTAGAAGAGCTAAGATCGTTCTTTCAAACATTAAACGCCCCTTCTTATCGAGCAGGACAAGTGTTTGCGTGGTTACACCGTGGTGTTTCCTCTTTTGACGAGATGACGGATTTGTCCTTATCATTGCGCGAATCATTAAAGAAAACTACCTATATCTCTTCCGTGAAAATTGTGCGCAAATTGACCTCTGCGTTGGATGGTACAGTGAAATATTTGTTTTCACTGGAAGATGGAGAATGCATTGAGACCGTTTTAATGAAATATTCTTACGGCTACTCTCTTTGTATTTCTACACAGGCAGGTTGTCGAATGGGTTGTGGGTTCTGTGCTTCTACCTTAAATGGTTTAAGGCGCTTGTTAAAGCCTTCTGAAATGTTGGATCAAATTTTGATGGCGTCGGTGGACTCTCATTGTAGGATTTCACACGTTGTCCTGATGGGTATTGGAGAACCGCTTGACAATTTTGAAAATGTTCTCAAGTTTTTACATTTGCTTTCCTGTAAAGGCGGGCTCAATATGAGCTTGCGGCATGTCTCTCTTTCAACCTGTGGGCTGGTGAGCGAAATTTACCGGTTAATGGATTATCGATTACAATTGACTCTTTCGGTTTCGTTACATGCGCCGAATGATGTAATTCGTTCTACCATTATGCCGGTCAATCGCAAATGGGGTATAGATGCCCTTCTTACCGCCTGTCGGGATTATATAAAAGCGACCGGAAGGCGTATTTCTTTTGAATATGCCATGATTGATGGGGTCAATGACTCTCCAGCTTGTGCTAGAGAATTAGGGACACGGTTACATGGAATGCTTTGCCATGTCAATCTAATTCCGGTTAATCCTGTAAAAGAAAGAAAATATCGTAAAAGCCGGTTGGATAAAATGGAGCGTTTCCGTTCTATTGTCGCTAAATTTGGTTTACCGGTTACTGTCAGAAGAACCCTTGGGGCAGATATTAATGCCTCTTGTGGACAGTTAAGACAGGCCGCACAATAAATGAGGGGGGCTTATTTGTTGCGTATCATCGGAAAAACGGATATTGGAAAAGTGCGAGAAAATAATCAGGATGATTTTGCCTATGGTTTGCTACCTGACGGTGCAGCATGGGCTGTTGTTTGTGATGGTATGGGCGGAGCAAGTGGAGGTAGTGTGGCGAGCAGTATTGCGGTGCACGCTATTTCTGAGGGGATTGAGTCGCAATATACTGGGCAGTCTGATGAAAAATCGATTCAAGAACTTCTATTGGGAGTTCTTAAACAAGCAAATGAACAAGTTTATAAAAAATCCCGAGATGATATTTCATTACATGGAATGGGAACGACTGTTGTTGCTTGCCTTGCAAAAAATGACACCGCGTTTATTGGGCATGCGGGGGACAGTCGTGCCTATTTGATCAAAAGTGAATCTTTAGAGCAACTTACTGTTGATCATTCAGTTGTGCAGGAAATGGTTGATAAAGGACAGATCACACAGGAAGAGGCACAGAATCATCCGAATAAAAATTTGATCACACGTGCATTAGGGGTGGAGTCAACGCTAAAGATAGACTTTGGCGCCTATCATTTTCCCGAAGGCACGGGTGTTTTGCTTTGTTCAGATGGATTGTCTAATTTGGTTGATAGAGAAGCAATTGTTAAAGCCTTTGGCGATCATTTTGACCAAGCGGCAGAAGACCTGATTGGGCTTGCAAATGAAAACGGCGGAACAGATAATATTACGGCAGTGATTGTTGTGAATGCCAACGGTCAGGAGTGAAGTGAATGGAAAACATTATTGGAAGGAAACTTGACGGAAGATATGCGATCCAGGAAATCATTGGAATTGGCGGCATGGCAATTGTATATAAAGCCTACGATGAAATAAATGACCGTACGGTTGCTGTTAAGGTTTTAAAAGAAGAATATCTTTCAAACGATGATTTTAAACGCCGTTTTAAAAACGAGTCTAAAGCAATCGCAATGCTTTCCCATCCTAACATTGTCAAAGTTTATGATGTTAATTTAGGTGATCGCATTCAATATATTGTGATGGAATATGTGGATGGTATCACACTAAAAGAATATATTGATCAGCAACATGTCCTAACGTGGAAAGAATCGATCCATTTTGTGGTGCAGATTCTGCGAGCATTGCAGCATGCACACGAAAAGGGAATTGTGCACCGTGATATTAAGCCACAAAATATTATGATGTTGGAAGACGGCACTATTAAGGTAGGGGATTTTGGTATTGCCCGAATGGTCAATAGTGAAACACGAACTATGACGGCGGATGTGGCAATTGGTTCTGTGCATTACATTAGTCCCGAACAAGCAAGTGGCCGACCAACAGATGAAAAATCGGATATTTATTCTCTTGGTGTAATGGTATATTAGATGTTTACGGG
>DOXU01000053.1 GCA_003518885.1 Oscillospiraceae bacterium | reverse complement strand
ACATTTATCAAAGCACGCGAAAATCCGCTGGTGCCTTCGCTTTTCCAAAGTAGTGCAAAATGGCCTGTGCAATTCGTTTAGATGCCTTTCCATCCCCATACGGGTTAACAGCGTGCGCCATCTTTTGATAGGTGGATGGCTCTGTCAATAATGCCATCGCCAATTTGACAATGCGTTCCCTTTCCACCCCTGCCATTGCAACCGTTCCTGCTTCCACTGCTTCAGGACGCTCGGTTTCGGTTCGTAAAACCAACACTGGCTTACCCAGTGCCGGGGTTTCTTCTTGCAAACCGCCCGAATCCGTCATCACAAAGAAAGAACGCGCAATCAAATTATGCATATCCTCCACATCCAAAGGATCAATCAAAAAAATGCGAGAATGCCCCCCTAATAGATGAAATACAGTCTCACGAATGGCCGGATTTAAGTGAACAGGATAAACAACTTGAATATCCGGTACCGCCTCCACGATCTTCAAGACCGCCTGACAAATTTGTTCCAGCGGTTTTCCTATATTTTCTCTTCTGTGCGCAGTCAGTAAGATTGTCCGCCTGGAAAAATCCAACCGACGGAGATTTTCTTCATGGAATAGATAGGTTTTTTCTACCGTGGTTCGCAAGGCATCGATCACCGTGTTACCCGTGACATAAATATGCCCTGTATTGTTTTCTCTCTCCAGATTTTCCCGATTGCGAACAGTGGGGGCAAAATGTAACGCAGAAAGGACGTCGGTCAAGCGCCTATTCATCTCTTCGGGAAAAGGGGACTGCAAATCAAAACTGCGCAAACCGGCTTCCACATGACCCACCGGCACTTGTGCATAAAAGGCAGCAAGTGCTCCAGCCAAAGTGGTCGTGGTGTCTCCGTGGACCAGTACGATATCTGGTTGTAAATTGTGAATTGCCTGCTCTGTTCCAGCCAAAACATTTGCCGTAATTTCAGAGAGTGTTTGCCGTGCATGCATCACATGCATATCAACATCTGGCTTCACTTGGAAAGTATGTAATACCTGGTCTAACATCTCCCTATGCTGGCCTGTTACGGCCACTTGCACCTGAAACGCATCCATTTGCGTAAGCACTTTAACAAGCGGGCACATTTTGACTGCTTCCGGTCGTGTACCAAATACGAGCATTGTTTTAATCGGCATTTTATTTTCCTCAACTTTTTAACTAAATGGATCTTCTTGATGGAAGTTCAGTAAAAATCAGTATATAATAACAAAAGGTTCGTTTTATTGCCTGCTTAAAAAGCATCCTTTAAAGGAACCCGCAGACAACATCTCGTACGAAAGAAGGCGTTTTCATGTCCCTGCTTACACAGGCCTGGCATGTTTTGACTCAATGTTTACTTTACGAGCTTATTTTTGCCATAATTGGCGTTCTCATTATGATGAAAGGCACTCTTTTTGCCCAGCCATTTTGGATCATAAAAGAATGGATTGCTCCAACTCACGTGCCCGACAAGAAAAAGTCGCCCAAATAAAATAAATTTTGAATAAAACGGCTGCCAAAAAGTCGCTCTGTATTCTGTGCTGACAGTTCTTCGCCAGATAAATACAGGAAGCTCTTTTTGGGCAGCCGTTTCGCGTTGAAAGGGATCCTTTCCCTTTTTGCTTTTTCTAAAATGAGGAACGTAAAAATCCGATAAATAAACCAACGCCTAATAAACCGGATGCTATCAAGCCACCCAACGCGATATGCTGGGAAAGACTTCCCCCCACTTGATAAACCAAGGATGAACCAATCAGTAAAGCCGCTATTAAAACGGCTAGAATGGCACGATTCACCATACGGTCAATATGAGATAGAGACTGCTTTTTCTGCGAATCTTTTATTTTTACAGCCAAACCTTCTGTTTGCGTTTTTTCCAGCAGTCTATACATCTTGGTTGGAATTTTCGTGCTCAGCATACCTGATTGGGCAACATTCCGCACCATCTCAGATAACTCGCGTCTTAAGCTTTCCTGTTGAAAAAGATGACGAACGCCAAAATTTTCAGAAATGGACATCATGTTAATTTCAGGCGACAAGCGCGTTAAAACGCCTTCAATCGTTGCCAGCCCTTTTCCTAACATAATCACTTCTTTAGGAATAGCAATTCCATTTTTCTGACAGATGCGAAAAACCTCTTTGGCCAACTGGGAAAGATTGATCTCATCAAAAGACGCGGCAATATATCGCTCATAAAAGACGGAAATATCCACGTAAAACTGTTCAACATCCATTGGCCCTTTGGGAATGCCAATTCGCAGAATCGCTTCGGTCATCGCATCCACATCATTGGTGCCAATGCTACGCAGCAAATTATTTAGCTTGCGACGCATCCATTTATCCAAGTTGCCCATCAGGCCAAAATCAATATAGACAATGCGCCCATCGGCAACAAAAATATTTCCTGGATGTGGATCTGCATGAAAAAATCCATCTTCAAAGATTTGTTTCATGTAATTGTCAGCTAATTTGGTGCCAATGTCCTCCAGATCATATCCTTCTTTTAACAGCTTATCCGCATCCGTTATTTTGATGCCATCCACATAATCCATTGTTAAAATGGTGTCTGTCGTATAAGCATCATATACCTTGGGGACTGAGATACACTTCACATCACGGTTATTTTCCGCAAAGTGTTTCATATTCTTTGCTTCACTTAAAAAATTAAGTTCCTGCTTTGAATTCTTTTCTAATTCATCCAAGGCATCCTGGATGTCCATTAAGCCAGAAACCATCCTGATCTTGAAGAACCGGAAAAGCACACGCAGCACCGCAATGTCATTAATCAGTGCTTCTCTTGCACCTGGTCTTTGAATTTTTACCGCAACGGTTTCCCCCGTCGGCAATATTGCGCGATATACTACCGCCATCGAGGCCCCTGCCAATGCCTTTTCTTCAAAATGAGGGAAGGTTTTGGAAATGGGCTGATGAAAGCCATCTTCGAGCAGTTTGCGAATATCCTCAAATTTTTCTGGCGCCACATTGTCTTGCAGTTTGCGAAACTCTTTTTGAAACGCGGGTGGTAGAATGTCTGATTGTGTAGAGAGCAGCTGCCCAATCTTCACAAATGTCGGACCCAGCTCCTCAAAAGCCAGGCGGATATTAACGGGATCCTTCAGACCACGTAAACCTTTTGTAATCCCGTGCCGAATAAATACGGCAATAACTTGCCTAATGCGCTCTCTTTTTCTTGTTTTTTCCATGGTTAACCTGCCTGCAAGACCTTTTTCTTTCTTATTTATTTTCTAGTTTAGCAATTCTTTGGCTTAACTTATCAAGGTCTTTTTTTGTTGCCAAATCCAATTCGTCCAGAACTGCCTTTAGATTCTCAGCGGAAACAGGAGTAAACTCATCTTTTTTCCGTTTCAATTCTTCATTCAATTCTTTTCCTTCATGAACAGCAATTTCACCTTTTTTAACCAACTCATCGATTGTGCCCTGTGCCTTTTCATAGGTGTTAGACATCCCGCCAATACCGGCTAAAACCAAATTTTTCAATGTAATATCCATACAAGTACTCCTTTTGTTAAAAAACAGTGTTCGGATTTTATTTTTATTTACAGGTATGCAAATCCATTCAGAATGATTTGCATCCTTATTATATAGTATTTGAAGAATTTCAGCAATCAACCCCTCTTCTTTTCATTTAAATTCAATTTAATTTTTAATTCACAAATCTTTAAAGCAAAAACGCAGGAACATCTTGCTTTTTGGACAAAACCGCCCTAAAATAAAAGAGTATTGCCTCCTTTTTTGCAGGTGGCGTTTTTCCTATTTTTATTCACATGACCTATAACCTTCGGAGGGACAACTATGGAGTTATCAGAAGCAAAGAAAAAATTTTTTCAGTTACTCTCTGAGAAATATCCCACTGTTCAGGATGTCTATACAGAAATCATCAACTTACAAGCTATTCTCAACTTGCCCAAGGGTACTGAACACTTTATGAGTGATTTACACGGGGAGTATGAGGCATTTTATCATATTTTAAATAACTGCTCAGGCGTTATTCGTGAAAAAGTGGATTCTATTTTTAAAACAACCATGTCGGAATCTGAGCGCTCAGAGTTTTGCACCTTAATTTATTATCCGGAAGAAAAATTAAAAATGATTAAGGAAGCTAAAATCAACACACCAGAATGGTACCGTTTTACACTACAGTGCATGATCCGACTTGCCAAAACGCTTTCTTCCAAATACACACGTTCCAAAGTCCGTAAAGCAATGCCCAAAGCATACACCTATATTTTAGATGAATTATTGCACGCGCAACCGGATGAAAACGACAATCAGATGTTGTATCACAATAAGATTATCGACACGATGATTGGCCTTAAAAATGGAGATAACTTTATCTCTGCTCTCAGCCAGCTGATCAAACGGTTAGCGGTGGATCACTTACATATTGTCGGTGATATTTTTGACCGGGGG
>DOXU01000261.1 GCA_003518885.1 Oscillospiraceae bacterium | reverse complement strand
ACCTTACCCATATTGTCAGGCATTAGCTCAATAATTTTTTTAGCCAGCTTAGCACGGGACTCTACTCCGTATGATGGTCCTGCGTAGCAAAATTTATCAACCTGCTCTTTAATTGCATCTCCGATTGCTTTATTTCCGAATCCAAGATTCATATTAACAAGCTGAGATGACATGTCTGAATAACGATTTCCATCATAATCCCAAAAATAGATTCCATCGGATTTTTCAACAGCGATTGGCTTTAAATTCCCCTGTTTAGACCACGATTGCAAATTATAGGTCAGATGATTTTTGATGACGGTGTCTGCAGAATTTGTCGACATGATTTTTCCTCCTAAAGGTTTTAGTTGAAAAACACATTAAATAGAGTTTGATTTTCTTGCTTTTTCGATGCGCTCCCCAGTGTGGATTGCTTGTACGGGGCAGACAATTTTACAAAGATGGCAGCCAACACAATTTTTTTTGTTCAAAATTGGCTTTCGCTGAATGGATTGCCATTCAATCGCCTGATGCCCTCCATCTCGACAGGAGAGGTAGCAACGACCGCAGCCGACACAAGCTTTTTGGTCAAATTCCGGAAGGATCTTATAGTCGCGGCGCAATTGATTGCTGGGAACAAAGTGGGGAAGTGAAGCGCCGACGATATCCGAAAGGTTTAGAATATTTTTCTCTTCCATATAGGTAGTAAGGCCCGAGATCATGTCTTCAATAATACGATAGCCATACTGCATGACGGCGGTGGTTACTTGCACATTACTTGAACCCAGCAAAATAAATTCTAAGGCGTCACGCCACGTTTCAATTCCCCCAATTCCACTAAGTGGGACGCCTTTTAAATCGGGGCATTTTGCTAAGTCGTGAATAAAGCGAAGGGCGATTGGTTTGATGGCTTTTCCGGAATAACCGGATACACTTGATTTTCCATCAATATTTGGGTAAGCCGTATATTGGTCTGGGTTGATTCGTGTAATGCTTTTGATTGTATTGATGGCAGAGATTCCGTTGGCACCGCCTTCCATAGCAGCGATTGCTACCGGTTCCATGCTTCCAATATTGGGAGTCATTTTGGCTAGTAAGGGAAGTTTGCTTCCCTTACGTGCTGCTTGGCAATATTTTTTCACCAATCCAGCATCTTGCCCAATATCGCTTCCCATACTTTTAATGGTCATTTGTGGGCAAGAAAAGTTCAATTCAAGCATGTCCACGCCGGCTTTTTCGGAGAGAGAGGCAAGTTGTGCCCATTCTTCCTCGTTATTTCCCATAATGGAGGAGACAATTATTTTCTGCGGAAAATCTTGTTTTAGCTGCTTTAATATATTCAGATTTTCTTCTAAGGGGTGATCGGAAATTTGCTCTAAATTGCGGAACCCGCTGAAAGGGAGGCCATCACTTTCTAAGGTATCAAAACGGGGAGAGACTTCATCCGCCTGAAAAAATCCGATTGTTTTATACACAATTCCGCCCCAACCCATTTGCAGCGCATTGGCGCACATGTTGTAATTTCCAGCCACGCAAGAAGAGGAGAGAAAAAAAGGATTTTCACACGGAATGCCGCAGAAGTGAATGGATAAATCACGCATTTTCCTTTTCCTCCATAAATTTAAGTGTATGAGCAGCTGCCATGCGTCCCTTTCGAATACTGAAGGCGGCATCGTTTGGGCCGCTGACTAGATCGCCAGTCATAAATATTCCGGGCATGTTTTCCGGTATGGAAAACTCATGCCAAACTTCTTTGGAGGTGACAATTAGGGCATTGAATTTTTTTAGAGCGTGACTGTTGATCTGCGCACGGGCTTCTTCCATTGGAAGAACATGTATATTTAGTTCCGCCAGCGTTTGCATGCTATCATTTAAAATCTCACGATCATTTTTTTGGATAGTTAGTTTTTTTAGAACGTCCGTACTCCATAAAGGTTCAATAGAAAAAATGGTTGCCTGTACTCCATCCAGCGCCAATTCAATGGCAGCTGAGATAGCGGCAATATTGGTTCCTAGTACAGCAGCACATAAATGGTTGGGTGCACGACGCCGTTCTAAGGAAAACCCCAATAGATGTGCTTGGTGTGAGATAAAGGCATGGAGAGCAGCAATATGAATGGGATGATCGATCTTACCACGGATGCATAGTTTTTCACAATATTTTTCTGAAGTGCATAATGTGGCACAAATGCTACCAAGTGGATTATTTTGCAATGCCTGTTTGGCACCGCCATGGAGGTTTTGAAAACGGATGGAGCGGATAAATGAAGCCGGATCCGATTTAGCTGGACATCCCTTTGTGCAAGGAGCATCATGACAGAGTAAGCAACGTTGTGCTTCCTCCAAAATTGCGATTTTTGTTGGTTTCATTCTTTACGCCTCCATTATGAAAAGTAGGATATCAGGACTTACGCTTCGTGCGTTTTAAAAATTTTCCCCAGCCTGCTTCCCCGAGAAATTTACCGTTCTTAAAGACAAGGCGTCCACGAGAATACGTATCCGTAATATAGCCCTTTAGTTCGGTTCCTTCCCAAATAGTGTAATCACAATCAGAATGCATTTTGTCGTTTGTGATGGTAAAGTTAATCGTGGGATCATACAAGATAATATCGGCATCTTTTCCCGGAAGGATAGCTCCTTTTTCGGTACATCCAAAGATAGTTGCTGGATTTTTTGAACAGAGTTCCACCACACGGTTAAAGGAAAGCCGTCTTTTATTGGCTTCGCTGAGCATATAGGGATAAAGATTTTCGATGCCCATGCAACCATTTGGAATTTTGGTAAAGTCTTCTTTCCCCCAATCTTTTTGCTCTGAGGTAAAAGGACAATGATCGGTAGCAACTGTTTTGATAAACCCTTTACGGATACCTTCCCATAAGGCGTCCTGGCTGCTTTGTCCTTTCATGGGCGGAGAACAAACAAAGTTGCGACCATCCTCTCGTTTGTAAACATCACGGGTAAAATGTAAGTATTGTGGACAGGTTTCCGCATAAATGGAATATCCCTCTGTTACGGCTTGTTCTACTGCTTTCATGCCTTCTGCGTTGGCAAGATGAACAATATAAAGGGGAGCATTTGCAGATTTTGCCCAATGAATGGCACGTTTATCTGCCTCGGCCTCTACAAATTCTGGTCGGCTTAAATAGTGATACCAGGCGGAGGTTTTTCCACTTTTCAAAAATTTCTCGGTATAATAATCAATTAAATCTGGGTTTTCAGCATGCACGCTGATGAGTGCACCAGTTTCGTTGGACCTTAGAAGGGCCCTGTATATGTCAGCGTCATTCATCATGAGGCCATCTTTTTTATAAACCATAAAAAGTTTGTAACTAACGAGGCCGGCTTTTACGGCATCTTCAAATTCGTCCAATACGGCATCGGTTAAGTCAGTAAGTGCAACATGAAATGCATAGTCCACACAGGCTTGTGGTTTACAAAGCGCATTGCGTTCTTGATAAATGTCTTGAATGCTCATGCCTTTTCTTTGAATAGCAAAGTCGAATACCGTGGTTACGCCTCCGCAGGCTGCCGCTCTGGTACCTGCAAAGTAACTGTCAGCTGAGACCGTTCCGTTGAAGGGCATCTCTAAATGTGTGTGCGCGTCAATGGCACCTGGAAGAATGTATTTTCCTGAAGCGTCGACAGTTTTGGCATTTGTGGCATTCAGGTTTTCGCCTACGGCTATGATTTTTCCGTTTTCTACAAGAACATCCGTTTTTAAAGTGTCGTCAGAATTAATTATGGTTCCGTGTTGAATTAGTGTTTTCATCGAATTACCACTCCTTTTTGTCATTTTTAAACAGTTTTATATATAAAATGTAAAAAACTGATTAAAAA
>DOXU01000185.1 GCA_003518885.1 Oscillospiraceae bacterium | reverse complement strand
CCCTAATACCGGCATCATCTGGGAAAGATCGCCCACATCTGTCGAGAGAGGATTGTGCCCCGTTGGCGCTTTTTCAAAACGATTCCCCAAAGCCTCTGCTGCCTCACAAAGTGGACGCTGTGGCGCTTGTGCTACCACAGGCAAATACCCCGCCATATCCCTGATTTCCGCTTTAGCTCCTAACGCATAAGCAGAACCTTTGAATGCTCTATCTACCTTTTGGGAGGCATCTTTAATCGCTTGCATCGTCCTGCCCCGCACCATTGCTTCAATCACCACATCTTCGGGAACGACATTGACCGCCACGCCACCTTTTTCTATAACAGCGTGAATACGAACACGATCTTCATCCCGAAAGGTTTCCCGTTGATATGCCACTGCAGATAAGCCCAAGGAAGCTGCGTTTAACGCATTAATCCCTTTTTCTGGCGCGGCAGCGGCATGCGATGCCTTCCCTTTAATTTGGATTCTTTTGCTCACATAGCCATTCGTCGGATTATTCCCAATCAGGATATCCGCCTCAATCGGGGCATAATGAACATGATGAACAATCACTGCATCAACGGTGTCAAATTGTCCCAAACGTACAAGTTCTCCTTTTCCCGTAGCATACCGTATCCGATTTTGCGCCAACAGTTCTTCTCGTACATCAGCATGAACCTGTTCCTCCGCCGGTACAGCAAAAAACAATAAATTCGCTCCCAGCGTTTTCGCGACTTCCGGAGAAGAGAGTGCTAAAGCTGCTCCAGCCAATGCCGCCAATTGAATATGGTGTCCACAAGCATGGGCAATTCCGTTGCTTGGATTTACATCAGGATGTTGAGGGCTAAGCACCCCATCCAATTCGCCAATCAAAGCCGCTGTATAAGGAGCATTCCGATTTAAGGTAGCCTTCACGCCCGTTACGGCCAATTGTTCTTCAACAGGCAATTGCAAAGAGCGGAAAAAATCAGCCACTTTTCCGGCAGTTCGTACCTCCCGGTATCCGGTCTCCCCGTGATAATAGATATCCTCAGCAAAACTGACAATCTTTTCAATATGCGCTTCAATTTGCCCTATAATCAATTTTTGTATGGTATCCATGCTTTCTTCCTTCTTACTTTACAGCGTTGTGAACGTCCGGAAACATTTTCTGCCTGTATTGTAACGCATTTTTTCCTCTCCGTAAACAGAAAAGGCGGTTTCATCGGCGCACAAAAAAGCGCCTCCGCTTTTCGCAGAGGCGCTTTGCTATCGGATTCCAATCAAATTGTTACCAATAGCTTTTTTTATAACAGCCACATCCGCCGGGTTTAGATGGCGAAGATGCTGCGCAAGACCTACAATTACATTTGGGGCCTTGCTGTCTATGGCAATGGCCACAATTGCCGCTCTTTCGGCGGGGGTTTTTGTAATAACTGTACACAAGAGCTCCAGCGACCAATAATGGCAACCAATCTTTCATGCAAGCACCTCCTCTTTCATCGCGGTATATTGTATCTTATGTCAAAGACAAAGAAGGAGTGCCCGCTTGTACACTAGTTGGAAAGTCCATTCGCACAAAAAGGCTTGCATTTTACGAAAAACTTGCGTATTCTGAAGAAGATAAAGGGGGGATTTTCATGGAACTGCATATTGAAAAAAATTGTGTAACCGCAACAAATGAACAGCAAGATGTCACCGCGGAAGTAACTTTTCCCGCTGTTGGCAAGGATTTGGTCGACATTCAGCATACTTATGTCGACGATTCTTTAAGGGGGCAAGGTATTGCCGGAAAAATGATGGAATTGATTGCCCAAAACCTCCGTACAAACCATCAAAAGGCAATCTTAAGCTGCTCCTATGCCATCCGTTGGTTTCAGCACCATCCAGAATATCAAGATGTTGTGGCCAAATAAGCCCCACTTCTCTATTAAGCCAACAAAAAGCGCGTAAGGAAAATTCCTCACGCGCTTTTGATTATTTAAAGCAATAATTTTTACGCAAACGCTTTTTTAATCCGCTCAACTGCTTCCACGGTATCTTCTGTGCTACCAAAGGAGGTCAGGCGGAAATAACCTTCACCCATTTTACCAAATCCAGCACCCGGTGTTCCTACAACGGAGGCCTTTTCCAACAAGTTATCAAATAACGCCCAAGAACTTAAGCCTTGCGGGCATTTCATCCAAATGTACGGGGCATTTACACCACCAGAACAAGAGAAGCCTGCTGCAAGCAAACCTTCGCGAATAATGCTTGCATTTTTGTGGTAAGCAGCAATGAGTTTTTCCACTTCTCCACGGCCCTCTGGCGTATAAATACCGGCCGCACCACGCTGAATAATGTAAGAGGTTCCATTATATTTCGTGGACTGATGACGCATCCACAAAGAGGCAGCCGAAACCTTTTCGCCATTAGCGGTCAACATCAACTCTTTGGGAATCACCACATATCCACAACGTGTGCCGGTAAAGCCCGCTGTTTTGGAGAAACTGCGGAACTCAATGGCGCACTCTTTGGCACCCTTTATCTCAAAGATGGAATGCGGCACACCTTCTTCGGTGATAAACCGCTCATAGGCAGCATCGTAAAGGATAACCGCATTATTTTTCTTTGCATAATCAACCCAGGCTTCTAACTGCTTCTTATTTAATACAGAACCTGTTGGATTGTTTGGAGAGCAAAGATAGACAATATCGGCATGAAATTCTGGTGGAACAGGAGCAAACCCGTTTTCTTCCCGGCAAGGAATAACCTTCACCTCACGGCCAGCCATTACATTCGTATCCAAGTAGACTGGATAAACTGGATCCGTGATGGCGACGACATTCTCTTTTGCAAAAATATCTCCAATATTGCCCGTATCGCTTTTGGCCCCATCGCTAACAAAAATCTCATCTGCTGCAATATCAACCCCGCGAGAACGGAAATCACCTTCCGCAATGGCTTTACGTAAAAATTCATATCCCTCATAAGGACCATATCCACGAAAAGTCTCTGCTTTTCCCATCTCGTCTACCGCAATATGCATAGCATCCAAGCAGGCCTTTGGCAAAGGAAGCGTAACATCGCCAATACCAAGGCTGATCACCTTTTTCTCTGGGTGTGCCGCTTTATATGCCTGTACCTTTTGTTCAATCGTAGCAAATAAATAGTTTTCGCTCAATTTTTGATAATTTGCATTAAAGAATGCCATAGAATCTCTCCTTTTAATCGTCAGTCGTTCTCCCCATAATGGAAAGGGGTTAAATTTCGATATCGCCGGAGAACACCAATGTTGCCGGACCTGTCATCCAAACACGATCATTATCCCAACAAAGCTGCAAATCACCGCCACGCAAGCTCATGGTAACTTCCTCATTTCGTGGGCTGGCACCGCACAAGCAGGCCGCAACCACGCTGGCACAGGCACCGGTACCGCAAGCAAGGGTTTCCCCACTACCGCGTTCCCAAACACGCATCCGCAAATGATGGGGATCGACCACCTGCACAAATTCCGTGTTCACAGATTCCGGGAACATGGCATGGTGTTCAAATTTAGGGCCAAGATGCTCTAAATCCAACTGGTCAATTCCTGTCATAAAGATCACTGCGTGTGGATTGCCCATAGATACACAGGTAATATAATAAGTGGTCTCATCGATAACCAATGGCTGGTTGACAACGCGACGTTCATTAAAAACAACGGGAATTCTTTCAATCTCCAAAGAAGGGCTCCCCATATCTACACGAACGCTGGTCACTTGCTCTTCTTCTACAGTCAAAGTTAAAGACTTGATGCCCGAGAGGGTTTCGACCATCATCGATTTAGATTGGCAAATTCCCAACTCATAGACCAGTTTGCCTACACAGCGAATTCCATTGCCGCACATTTTCCCTTCACTGCCATCTGCGTTGAACATCTGCATACGCACATCTGCTACGTCCGAGGGCAAAAGCAGAATTAGGCCATCTGATCCAATGCCAAAATGTCTATCCGAAACGCGGATGGCCAGCTCTGCCGGATTGGGAACTGTCTCCTCAAATCCGTTCACATAAACATAATCGTTCCCAATACCCTGCATCTTATAAAAATGTAATTTCATCGTCAACCTCCGCTTCTTTTTCTTGCAGTCTATCTTTTATTATCCGTCAAATCAGGATATTTGGCAAGATACCCTGAGGGAAAAACACATTATTTCGTGTTTATTTGCCCTTTTTGTCGAAGATACACTTGTAACACCGCCGACTGCGTCTTTCCATCGGGCACCTCTCCGGCTAAAATCATGGAAACTGCTTTTTCCAATGGTATTCTTAAAACATCTAAAAATTCATCCGCATCCAAATGTTGTTTACCAAAGCGCAAACCCTCCGCAAAGTACAAGTAAATCACTTCATCGGTATACCCACAAGATGGATAGAACTCTCCCAACGAGGTAAATTGTTCTGCTGTTGCCCCAGTTTCTTCTTGTAGCTCACGCTTTCCACAAATGAGAGGATTTTCTCCCGGTTCCAGCTTTCCAGCCGGCAACTCTAACAACAAACGATGATAGGGATATCGAAATTGGCGAACAAACAGCACCGAACCATCCGTATCTTGTGCAAGAATACAAACGCCACCATGGTGATGAATCACTTCTCGATCCGCCTGCTCCCCATTAGGCAACAAAACTTGATCTTTATTTAACTGAAGAATGCGCCCATCGTATATTCGTTTGCTAGCAAGCGTTTTCTCTTCATAATCCAATAAGATGCACATCCTTTTTTCATTCATTTTATCCAAAAGATTCTGACAACAACCGCTCTCACATAAAATAGGAACAAGCGTAAAACAGAAAGGAGTTCTGCTATATGAAAGACATTCTCTCACAGGCAACTTTCTTTGACTTTGCCTCCTTGCAGAATACAAGCCAAATTCTGCAAAAGCGATTTCCCTTTTTACACGTTTCTTCCATAGGGAATACCGTATTAGGTCGACCCATCATCACCTATACTTTGGGAGAGGGGGACCCCGCAACACTTTATGTTGGTGGCGTGCATGCGCTGGACTACATTACGTCTGCCTTATTAGTTCATTTCACTGCACAGCTCTGCGCTTGTATGCAGAACCGCATGCCATTGCACACCTTACAGCCTGCCGAATTTTTCAAACGACACAGCGCCATTATCCTGCCTATGTTAAACCCAGACGGCGTAGAAATCCACCTGCACGGCGCCAAAACTGCAGGGATATTGGCCCAAACAGTTGAAAAACTCTCCGGCGGAGACACGCGCCATTGGCAAGCCAACGCCAGAGGAATTGATTTAAATCATAATTTTGACGCCGGCTATACTTTACTAAAAAAGGAAGAAGTTGCACAAGGGATTACCCAACCCGGCCCCGGAAAATTCGGTGGATACCGCCCCGAGAGCGAAACCGAAACCTCTGCGCTTTGTAACCTTTGTCGGCAAATCCCATTTGAAAAAGTTATGGCCTTCCACAGCCAAGGTGAAGAGCTCTATTGGCACTATGGACCCAACACGCCACCCGATGCGGAAAAAATGGCTCATAGTTTAGCCAAAAGTGCCACCTATACTGCTTGTTCTCCAAGCGGCATGGCTGCACATGGTGGGTTTAAAGATTGGTTCATTCAAACGACTGGTCGCCCGGGATTTACTATCGAAGTTGGTAAGGGAAAAAATCCTTTACCGTTTGCTTCTTGGAAAGGGATTTACAAGCGAATTGAGCCACTTATGGCTTTAGGCATCCATATTACACCTTGAACCCTTTCTAAAAAGAGTATACACAAATTTCGGAGCTTTTTCAATTCTCCGTCGTTTTATCTGTCCCATAAAAGAGGAGAAAAAAGACAAACA
>DOXU01000017.1 GCA_003518885.1 Oscillospiraceae bacterium | reverse complement strand
GGGCTCTTTGTTGCGGGATGATGACCGATTGTCCTACAGTTAGAATATTGGGATCTGAAAGTTTGTTTACTTGCAAAATATCATTTAGAGATATGCCATATTGTTTGGCAAGAGTATAAAGACTGTCTCCGGGCTTCACCACATGAATAATCATTCAATCGCACCTTTCTACGTAATCAAAATAATGAGTTTGCGCCTGTTGCTTTTGGTATCACTATATGATGAAAAGAGTGGGATCATCCCTGATTTAGAATGATTACCTTAAATTAGAGGTTGATAAGAATGTGGGCAAATAAAAAACGCAACATCATAAAATGATGCTGCGATAAACAAATTAGGATTTTTTCATGGGTCCAGCGTGTTTTTTTCCACTTTTGGCCGCCCCCTGAATTTCAGGGACGGGCGGTGCTTCATTTTTGGAAAAATGTTGTTTATGATTACTCTCTGTTCCATGTGGCTGTTTTGGACCGGGACGACGCGTACCTGGTTTTGGCATTTAAGCTTATCCTTTCACATTGGTTTTATTGCTTATGTGAATAGGGTGGCCCAATGAAATTTATTTTATACAAATATTAATTTTTTAACAAACAATTGCAAATTGTATTTAATTTGAGGGGATATAAAGAAAAATATGAGAGAGAACTGTATTATTCGTCTAAGATACGACCATCTGTTGAAAGAGTCACAACCTGCCAGGGGATCATTTTACCACTGTTAAGGAGAGCCTGCCGAACAGCATGCTCAAGACCTCCACAGCAAGGGACCTCCATCCGGATGACCTTAAGGCTTTTAATGTCATTTTCACGAAGAATGGCAGTAAGTTTCTCTGTGTAGTCAATATCATCCAATTTCGGACAACCAATCAGAACGATATGGTTTTTCAGGAAACGATCGTGGAAGTCTGCGCGAGCATAGGCGGCACAATCTGCCGCAACCAAAAGATTTGCTTGATTGTAGAAAGGAGCAGAGACAGGCAAAAGTTTAATTTGCACCGGCCATTGCATTAATTGACTTTCGGGTGTGCTGGTTGCTGTCGGTGCGGGAGTTGCCACTGGTGTTTCTGCACGGGAAAAAGAACGAGCCATGCTTCCTGGACATCCCCCCATGTGTGGCATTGGGGAAGGTGCTGGTTGCGTGTTTAAATGTTTTTGTACAGCCTCTTCATCGTATGCTGCCGCTTCACGTTCTTCAAAGGTGATTGCATTGGTTGGACAGGCTGGGAGGCAGTTCCCCAGTCCATCGCAATAATCATCGCGCAAAAGTCGTGCTTTTCCCTCGACAAGACCAATAGCCCCTTCCTGACATGCGGAAGCACAAAGCCCACACCCATTACATTTTTCTTCATCTATCCGAATTACTTTGCGGATCATAAAATCATCCTCCGTTTTGAAAGTTAACTGTTTTGTTGATGTCTGTATTATAACGTAATCCATAATGACTTTCCGTTGTATAGACAACCAAAACGAAAGAATATGTAAACTTTCATCGGTTTTTACCTTTTGGGAGTTAATTCCTTCGGGGATTTGGAGGTGGAAAAGGGAAGTGGCGCCTTTTTTTGAAATAGTGGTAATAAACGAGAACAAACCAGAGCAACGATGGGTACGGTTAACATGATAGCTGCCCCACCGATAAGGCCGTCTAGAAGTTGGATGCCAACAGAATTGGTATTTAGTAACTGAAGGAGTGGAATTTTACTGGTCTGAGAGAGCACTTCGGGATATTGTTGCGCACCGGCGGCCCCGTGTATGGGGGTCAGGTAGGTGTAGAGAAGGAGAAGGACAGAGACAGAGGTGCCGACGAAAGCTAATAATAAGGTATTGACCATGGTTCCCAACATATCACGGCCTACCCGGAACCCAGAAGAAAATAAGGCGTGGGCCGATAGGTGGGGATTTCTGCGGTACAGCTCGTCCATCGTTGCAACGACAGACATGGCAATGTCCATCACAGCACCGAAGGATGAAATTAAAATGCCGGCGAACAATAAATATTCTAAGTGCATGTGTGTCTTTTGGGCAATAACAATTAGGGAATCAGCATCATCCATGCTAAAGCCATTTAAGTGAGACAAGGCATTGCAAATGGTAGCAATGACACTGGCAATTGCTACACCAGCCATGGTACTGATCCAGGCAGAGAGAGCTTTGCCGGTCCATCCACACAGTAAAACGAAAGTGGCAAGTGAACTAATAAGAGCAACAAGCAATGCCGCGAATATGGGGTTGTATCCTTGGAAGACCATGGGGATAAAAATGAGAAGAACACAGACCAGGTTGAAGATCAACGCTAGTAAGGATAGAAAGCCTTTCTTTCTGCCGATAAATAAAAGAATGAAAATAAAAGCGGCAATTAAAATAAGCCAGATTGGCAGTCGAAAATAGTTATCCACCATAACCATGCTATCACCATTAGAGGATGTGGTAATGTTGACGGTCAACAATTGGCCAGTGTGCGCAATGACTTGTACACCAGTTGTTAAAATGTTACGGGCATGAACCGTATTGCCAATGTAGCGTCCTGATAAGATATGAACGGTTAATTCTTGTGAACCACCGTATAATCCTTTTACACTATCAGAGTTGGGAATAATTGTTTGACTATCTACGTGGTCTACGTGGGCTAGCGCATATGTGACGCCACTTGTTGCCTTCTCATTTCCGAAGAGAAATTCTCGATTAAAAAAGAGGACGCAGCCGATAAACACAGCGAGAAGAATGATAGAATATGTTAGATGAGATTTGTAAAAGGGTCGTTTACCCATGACAAAGCGCCTCCTAGGTTGCATGGTGTGGAAAAATTTCGTTTATTGTCCTGAGCTTCTTTATTTTATACGAAATGGCAGGGGAACGCAAATGAAGAGGCAAAAGAAAAAAGATTGGATTCGTTAACTGAATCCAATCTTTTTTGAATCATTCTATTTGATGATTTGGTCAATAAAGTACTGATGAAATGATAAGTCATAAGTCAATTCTGGGTGGAAGGAAGTGGCAAGCATTTGCCCTTGCTTGGCCGCAATCACTTTTCCATTTAAAGAGGCCAGTACTTTTACGTTATCTTCCGTCTTGTCAATCCAAGGGGCTCGGATAAAAACAAGAGGGATCTTTTGGGCTGAAACCGCTGGAATGATCGTTTCATCGATAAAGCTGTCCAGTTGCCCGCCGTAAGCATTGCGCCGTATGGTAATGTCCATCACACCAAGATGAGGGGGCTCATCTCCTGCAATTTGCTTGGCCAATAAAATTGTTCCGGCGCAGGTTCCCCAAACAGGAAGTCCCGATAAGATCCGTTCTTTTAACGGTTCTA
Source organism: Oscillospiraceae bacterium (assembly GCA_003518885.1). Taxonomy (GTDB): domain Bacteria; phylum Bacillota; class Clostridia; order Oscillospirales; family Ethanoligenentaceae; genus Ethanoligenens. The sequence goes on along the minus strand of DOXU01000017.1, from coordinate 1,944 downwards.
GAAGGGAAAAATCCTTCAATAATTTTCCTTGAGTGGTACTCTCACCGCCGGGCAAAATGATGCCGTCCACCTGTTGTAATGTTTGTACGTTTTTTACGGGAATGGGGTGGATTCCCTCAATCTGCCCTAAAAGTTTCAAATGTTCACGAAAGGAGCCTTGCAAAGCGAGTACACCAACGGTCTTCATTTTTACCAGCCCCTATTGGCAAGGTGTTCCTCTGGGGAGAGAGAGGAGAGTTCCACTCCTTTAATGGCCTCGCCAAGATCCTCGGATACTTCTGCAATGATTTCTGGTTTGTCATAATAAGTAGTGGCCTTTACAATGGCCCGTGCTCGTTTTTCAGGGTTGTCCGATTTAAAGATGCCGGAGCCGACGAATACGCCTTCACTACCGAGTTGCATCATGAGAGCAGCGTCCGCAGGTGTGGCCACGCCGCCTGCTGCAAAATTCACAACAGGCAATTTCCCGTTTTTGGCAACTTCTACAATCAGTTGATAAGGAGCGCCCAATTCTTTAGCAATGGTCATTAATTCTTCGGCTGGAAGGCCATGAATGCGGTGTATTTCAGAGGTGACAGTACGCATGTGCCTTACTGCTTCAACAATGTTACCAGTACCGGCTTCTCCTTTGGTTCGAATCATTGCGGCACCCTCGCCAATACGACGCAATGCCTCTCCTAAGTTGCGTGCGCCACAAACAAATGGAATTTTGAATGCATGTTTATCAATATGAAAGTTGTCATCAGCTGGGGTAAGAACTTCACTTTCATCAATGTAATCAATACCCAATGACTCTAAAACCTGTGCCTCTACAAAATGCCCGATTCGGCATTTCGCCATGACAGGAATACTCACAGTAGATTTAATCTCTTTAATCATTTTTGGATCGGACATACGGGCAACGCCGCCTTCTTTGCGGATATCCGAAGGGACACGCTCTAAAGCCATAACAGCGACCGCGCCAGCCGCTTGTGCGATCTCAGCCTGTTTGGCATTGGTGACATCCATAATGACGCCGCCCTTTAACATTTGTGCTAAATTTTTATTTAATTCATACTGCTTGTTCAAAATTTATTCCTCCCGAATTGTTGCATTACAATTTTAATGTGTTATCCTAATCATATGAAGATATCTTGGGTAATTCAAGGAGAAGAAGAGTAAAATGATCGATATTGTATCGATACAATTTAAAAAAACGGCAACAGAGCCATTTTATCAAACATTGGCCCATGCTATTAAAAAACAAATTAAGCGCGAAGATGTGCCGGAAGGAGAGCGACTGCCGGCTATCCGTACTGTAGCAGAAAGGTTTGACCTTAATAATGCGACGGTAATAGCGGCTTACCGGTTGTTGGAGGAAAAGGGATTAGTTTATACAAAGCAAGGAAGCGGAACGTACACACTTCCTGCTATTGCGCCACCCCCGAAAGATGAGCTTACTCATTTGTTTGGGGAATACGCGGCTTACAACAGTCAAAAATTTACGCAAGCGGACGGTATGATCGATCTGGCAGGGAATTCGCCTACAGCGAGTATTTTCCCGGTTAAAGAGTTTAAAGAGGCCGTTAATGCCGTGTTAGATGCAGATGGCGGCTACGCTTTTTCTTATCAGGAAAGCGAAGGGTATTATCCATTACGTGAGATTTTGGCTGTATTCTCCTCTGTACAATATGGAATTCATTGCACACCGGAGGAAACTTTAATCACGGCAGGTGCTCAGCAGGCGTTGGATTTGATTTCTAAAGCGATACTCAAGCCCGGAGATACCGTCTTTGCTGAAATGCCTTCCTATATTGGCATGCGGTCTGTTTTTGCTTTGCATGATGCTCGATTGGTTGGGATTCCCGTGGAAAACGACGGGATTAATCTAAATCTTGTCGCGTATTACGCCAAAAAGTATAAACCGCGACTGTTATACACGATGCCGGTTTATCAAACACCGAC
>DOXU01000265.1 GCA_003518885.1 Oscillospiraceae bacterium | reverse complement strand
GTATCAATCAATAGCATACGTCCGGGATGTAGACGTTCTTTACGCAGAATTTTTTCCTGTGGGATATCTAAAGCACCCGTTTCAGAAGCAAGAACGACAAAACCGTCGGTTGTTTCCAAATAACGTGCTGGACGCAAGCCATTTCGATCTAAGACAGCTCCCACACGTTTACCGTCGGTAAAGCACATGGCAACAGGGCCATCCCAAGGTTCCATCATGCAGCTTTGAAATTCATAGAAAGCCTGTTTTTCAGGACTCATGCCTTCGTGATGTTCCCAAGGTTCAGGGATCATCATCATCATTACACGCTCAATTGGCATTCCTGACAGATAAAGAAATTCTACTACATTATCAAACATGGCGGAATCGCTGCCATCAGGATTGATGACGGGCAATACTTTTTGTAAATCATCACCGAAGACGGCGGATTGAAGCATAGATTCACGTGATTTCATGAAATTGACGTTTCCACAAAGAGTGTTGATTTCGCCATTGTGGATTAGGTGTCGATTTGGATGTGCACGTTCCCAGCTAGGGAATGTATTGGTACTAAAGCGAGAGTGAACCAACGCAATAGCTGTTTCTAAAGAGGAGTCCGACAAGTCTGTGTAAAATAATTCGACTTGTTCTGGTGTCAGCATTCCTTTATATATAATAGTAGAAGCAGAAAAACTGACGACGTAAAAACCGCAGTCGGAATGAGCAGCTTGTACTTCTTTTTCAACACTTCTGCGCAGGATGTAAAGGGCACGCTCAAATGGCATACCGGCTGCAATATCCTCACGTGCAACAAAGAATTGCTTGACACAAGGCATACTCTGGGAAGATGTTTTCCCTAAACTGGAAGGATCCACAGGAACATCTCGCCAACCAAGAGGTTTAACGCCAATGCTTGCAGCCGCTTTTTCAAATTTGGAAACAATGTCCTTCTGCAACTCGTTATCTTGTGGCAGAAAAATCATACCGACTCCGTAATCACCTGCATCAGGTAAGGTGAAGGAGGAACAGCATTTTTTGAAAAAAGCATGAGGCAGTTGCATCATCACGCCGGCACCATCACCGGAGTTTGGTTCGCTGCCAATCCCGCCACGATGAGCGAGATTTTTCAGTATAGTCAAAGACTGGCGAAGCAGTTTGTTGGATTTTTCCCCCTTGATGCTTGCCACCATGCCGATGCCGCAGGCGTCGTGCTCAAAGGCAGGATCATACAAACCCTGTTTGAATAATTTTTTCATGAAACTTGCATCCCTCATTTATTCAACGACCCACAGGAGCATAATCGGAACGTGCCCGCAGGTTCAAGCGTGAAGCATACCCGCAAAATGCGGTCAGCTTATCCTAATTAAAGTCATAAAAATACACAGTTTGGAAAATTCATCATTGAATTTTGCAAACTATGAGAAATTTATGGCTTTTTCGCGTTGTATTGTATTATGTGCAATTATAACATTCCTGTTATGCATATGCAAGAGCAGAAAGGGAGAACTATATATGTAGAAAACCTGCCCAAATGGGTAAACAGATGGCGAGTATAAAGAACGGATATTATAAGAAAACAGTCCACCAATTGGAAAAAGTATTTGTGATTAAGCAACAAAAAAAGTTGTCATTTTCCGATTATTTGAAATATTTTGGATATTTCCAATAAAATGAAACTAGTAAAATAGGGGAACACAAGGGAATGAATATGTAAATAATGCACAAAATATATAAAAAGAAAAATTTGATATTTGTTGAATAGAGGGAAATTGTTAAAAATAAAGCAGGATTCTCTTGAAATTCATTATGAAGGATAGTAAAATGAACCCGTCATCGAAGCGCGTTTTGGACAGTTTTAGTATCGCCTCGGGACGCTTGCATAGCCACATGGGCGATGCGAATCCACCTAAATCTTTTGCGCACAAAGCGCATCGGAGCCATGGAGGCATGAAGCATGAAAATATTGGCACAGATCGGTATCATTTTTGGCATTTGCGCAGCAGGACAAGTTGTGAGCGTAGTGACACATCTACCCGTACCGGGGAATGTATGGGGGATGGGCATTTTGTTTTTCCTTTTGTATTTTGGCATTCTCAAGAAAAAACAGATTCGTTGGATCAGCAAGTTCCTCATTGGGAACATGGCGTTTTTCTTCATCCCTAGTGGTGTAGCGATTATCGCTTACTTCAGCACAATCAAGCATGTGTTGGTTCCTTATTTGCTTATCATTCTCTTTACCACAATCATTGTACTTTCGGTAACAGGTGTCCTTTCCCAAGCAATGATGAAGGTATTTTCTAGAGGTAAGAAAAAGACGCCAGCTGTTAATAATTCTGAAGCAGCAGCGCAGAAATCAGTGAAAGACGGTGCTTCTTCATGATGCAAATGTTACAACAAATTTATTCCGCCCCGGCGTTTAGTATCGCCATCTCGGTTGCCGCTTATGCGATTGGCGTGCTGATCTATAAGAAAACAAAACAGCCATTCTGCAACCCATTATTATTGGCTGTTATCATTGTTTGCGCCGTAGTTGTGATTTGTCACATTAGTTACAAAGATTATATGCAGGGTGGTCAGTTTATCACCTTATTGTTGACCCCGGCAACGGTTATACTGGCCGTTCCACTTTTTGATCAGGTGAAATTGATTAAAAAATATGCACCTGTCATTTTAATCAGTATCACAGTTGGATCGGTTGCTTCCCTCTTATCCGTTTTTGCTCTTTGTAGAGTATTCGGATTAGACCAGCAGCTAACTGCTTCCTTAATGCCAAAATCAATTACAACAGCAATTGCGTTGGGTGTAAGTGATACACTTGGCGGCATTCAGGCAGTTACTGCAGTGGCAACCTTACTGTCCGGTATTATTGGTGCAGTGCTTGGCCCCATCATCTTTAAAGCATTGCGGGTTAAAAACCGTGTTGCAGTTGGTCTTGCCATGGGTACTGCTTCCCATGCCGTTGGTACTTCCAAGGCATTGGAACTTGGTGAAGATGAAGGCGCCATGAGTAGTTTGGCCATTGGTGTTGCGGGCATTATCACAGTTGTTATTGCACCAATTCTGTTCACACTTTTGTGGAATGTTTGGGGATAAAAACTCTTCTAGAATCGTAAATAAAGGAGAACGGTTTGTCCGTTCTCCTTTTTGGCATTCTGTCTGGTTTTCAGACATCGAATGTGGTAAAATAAAAGGAGTGCCCATAAAAAAGGCATTCAATTTTGATGCAAAGGTGGATGTTTGTGCCACAGAATACTGAACTTGCAGAAAAGATCCATAAGCGCCGGACATTTGCCATTATTTCGCATCCGGATGCTGGTAAGACGACTCTGACGGAAAAACTTTTACTTTATGGTGGAGCCATTCGCTTGGCGGGAGCCGTTAAAGGGCGCAAAGCGGAGCGATATGCCGTTTCAGACTGGATGGAGATCGAAAAGCAAAGAGGAATCTCAGTGACCTCCAGTGTGATGCAGTTTGACTATGATGATTACCATATTAATATTCTGGATACGCCGGGGCATCAGGACTTTAGTGAAGATACCTATCGTACACTTGTTGCAGCTGATAGTGCCGTTATGCTTATTGATGGAGCAAAAGGGATAGAAGCGCAAACGATTAAACTTTTTCATGTTTGCCGTATGCGCGGTATTCCTATTTTTACTTTTGTCAATAAAATGGACCGGTTTGCAAAAGATCCATTTGATTTGATGGAAGAACTTGAAAAGGTGTTAGGAATTCGTTCTTGTCCAATGAACTGGCCAATTGGATCGGGAACTGATTTTCGTGGGGTCTACAATCGAGCGAAAAAGCGGATTGAGCTCTTTACCAGTGAAGGGCATGGACAAAAAATGATTGCTGCGACAACCGGAGCAGTAGATGATCCGCAATTTAAAGAGTTACTTGGTGAAAAACTTTATGCTCAGCTTTGTGAAGAGATTGAGCTTTTAGATACTGCAGGCGATGCATTTGATTTAGAAAAGGTAAAAAAAGGGGAGTTAACACCGATGTATTTCGGTAGTGCCATGACTAATTTTGGTGTACAAACCTTTTTGGAGGATTTTCTTTCTTATGCGCCTGCGCCTGTTGCACGAGATACAGACGAAGGGCCAATTGATCCCACAACAGAGGATTTTTCCGGCTTTGTATTTAAAATTCAGGCAAACATGAACCCAGCGCATCGTGATCGCATTGCTTTTATTCGTATTTGTTCGGGTAAATTTGAAAAAGAAATGAATATTTATCAGACACGTACGAAAAAAAATGTCCGCCTTTCCCAACCACAGCAGTTTTTGGCGCAGGATCGCAATATTGTGAAGGAAGCGTATGCTGGGGATATTATTGGTGTATTTGACCCGGGTATCTTTAAGATTGGAGACACACTTTGTCCACCCGGAAAGGTTTTTCATTTTGCTGGTATTCCGATGTTTCCGGCTGAGCATTTTGCCGAAGTGACAATCAAAGATGCCATGAAACGTAAGCAATTTTTAAAGGGTGTAGAGCAAATAGCAGAGGAAGGCGCTATCCAGCTGTTCAAACAGGCAAATGCCAGCTACGAATCTCTGATTGTTGGGGTAGTTGGTGTTCTTCAGTTTGAGGTGTTAGAATACCGCTTGAAAAATGAATATCGTGTGGATGTACGGATGGATAGGCTACCCTATGGCTTTGCAAGGTGGGTGACACCGGCAAAGTTTGAACCGGGTCGCATTGGTTATACAAATGATGCTTTAGTCGTACAGGATAGCTATGGTAGACAAGTGGCATTGTTTACAAATGAATGGTTTATGCAGCGCACGATTGGAGAAAATGGGGATGTGGAATTTTTAGAGATTCCACCAACACCAGAGGAATAAAATAAAAGCCACGGATTGTTTCCGTGGCTTTTATTTTATAGGGATATGTTATTGTAAAGATTCTTCGAAGGCTTTGATGGCGAAATTCATATCTTCCATATCAGTAATTTCACCATAAGTATCACCAGAGGGGTTGGGATAGTAGTAAAGAATAAGTTTATCCGGATTGTTATCTAGAACGATATAAAGCTGTTTGTATTCCTGATCTAAAATGATGGAAAGAACAGGGTAAACCTTCGTTTTGCCTGTGGAATTTTCTGTAAGCGGGATGGTCTTATTTTTGATACCGTAAACCGAGACCGTTTTATTGTCGCACTCTTGAATAGAGGAGCCGCAACCAGGTTCACAACGGTTGCAGCCTTCCATTTTGCATTCCTGTACACATTTAAAGCAGTTGCATTTACGACAGTTTTCTAATTGTTCAAAAGTTCGCTTTCCCTCAAACAATTCTTTGGTGAGCTTTTTTTCGTCTGTCTTGCCACGACGGTCAAAAAATCCACCTGAATTTTCTTCCTCGATTCTCTTGGAAAGATCGATAATTTCTTGTAGTACAGGCAGGCAACGAATATAAGTACGTTGTTGTAGAACAGAGTCTTCCACAAATCCATCCAGCTCTTCTTTGGCAAAAATAATGTCGGTATAAAGTGACTGCACATCTTTCAACTGTTGTTTGTCATGGCGATCCATATCAATTGCTCTCTTTCTATTTCATGATTAAAAAAGCTGCGCGAATTCGCACAGCTTAGGATGGCTATTTTCGTGTGTTGCGTCTGATCCACCGAATAAGAAGAAAGACAACCACAATAAAAATAATAAACTTGAGTATACCAATAAAAATGGAGCTCCCGGTTGAATATCCCCCCGAGTGAAAGAAAGGAATAAAGAAAAAATGATTGGAGGAATATGAATGTGAATAGGAGGTGCCACCGCCGGTGTCACCGCCAGTATAAGTATGGCCGGTGTTACTTTTAGGAGCAGAATAGCCACCGGTTGAATATCCGCTTTTTGGTGAGGTAGAATAGTGTGCAGCACTTCCGCGTGCCTGAACGGGAAGGGAAGGCAACGTTACCATACCGGCAGCAAAAATAACAATGCCAATAAAAAACAGAGATAACCACTTGGGAAATTTACTTTTCATTCATTAAGCCGCCTTATGGGTTTGATTTTTTATATTTGGAGAGTTCAGCATCCAGATCAAAGCTATCGTTTTCTAGCTTTTCAAAATCGTCTTCCAATGAATCTTTTTTCATTTCTGCCAATTCACCAAGACCTTCTGCCATACTCTCCTTTCGTTCGACTTTTTTTTCGAGATCATCCATATTAATTGAATTTTTTTTGGTGGAGACATTGGCGATAATTTCATTAACTTTTTGGGAGGCCTCCGCCGTTTTATAACGTGCCTCTAATTCATCACGTTTGCGGCGTGTAACATTGATTTCGTCCTGAAGTTCTGTAAGGGTTTCTTTCAGTTTTTCTGCCTGTTGATGAGCGGATTCATAAGTTGAGGTGAGATTTTGCACTCGTTCATCGATTTCGTGTTTGCGCATGATCGCACGTTTTGCTAGTTCGTCGTTTCCTTTTGAAACGGCAAGCTGTATCTTTTTATCCCATTCAGCAGATTCGACTTTGGCTTCTTTTAAGTCATTTTCAATTTGGTGTGCATTGCCGATGACTTGTGCAGAAGAGAGTTGCGCTTTGCGGAAATTTTCTTGCATGTCACGCAGATGCTGGTTGCACATTTCGATTGGATTTTCTATATCATCCAATTTTTCATTGATTTTTGCCTCTGTCATTTTGGTAAAGCGTCCGAAAATGCCCATCATGATCCTCCATCTGTTGTAAAACTATTTTTTGAAGTAGTTGGCTTATTTGCATGAACAGACACAAATAAGATAGAACTTTTAGTTTTCTTATTTTACCATGGAAAATAGGGCTTTGCAATCGTATATGAAGGACACAAAAAAAGATTCTTGTTTGGATCCGTGTTCCGACAAAGCCTCTCTTGCCATTCTTATGTAGATGTATTATAATGAAAAGACCGTGAAGAACGGAAAACCGGTCGTAGAGTGTGCCGGAATATGCAGGTTTGGGCGGCCCGTGCGGCGGTGCGCTGTGAACCATGTCAGGCGGGGAACCGAGCAGCATTAAGCGGATTGCGCCGGGCGCCGCGGGATTTTGTCCATACCTGCATATTCGAGTGCATTGTGCGACTATATTTATTAGGGAGACTTTTTCCGTGTATCAGGCATTATATCGAAAATGGAGACCACGTGTATTTGCTGATGTTGTAGGGCAGCCACAAGTTGTCACGACGCTTCTCGGAGAATTGCGAGCAAACCGTGTGGCACATGCTTATCTTTTTACAGGCTCTCGAGGAACAGGAAAAACGACTTGCGCAAAAATTCTTGCCAAAGCAGTAAACTGTCTGAATCCAAAGAACGGTGATCCTTGTGGCGAGTGTGAGGCATGTAAGGGAATTGATAATGGTTCTTTTACGGATGTTGTTGAAATTGATGCGGCTAGCAACAATGGGGTAGATAGCATCCGCACATTGCGAGAAGAAACAGTATACACTCCTGCGCGAGCAAAATACCGTGTATATATTATTGATGAAGTCCACATGCTTTCTGCGGGAGCGTGGGGTGCTTTGCTAAAGACACTGGAAGAGCCTCCTGCCTATGTGCTGTTTATTCTGGCAACGACAGAGGTGCATAAGGTTCCGGCCACTATTTTATCGCGTTGTCAACGATTTGATTTTAGGCGGATTCCCCCTGCGGATATTGCAGCACGTTTGCTGGAGGTTTCAAAGGAAGAAAAGATTCCCTTAACAAAAGATGGAGCGGATACGATTGCGCGTTTATCTGATGGCGCTTTGCGCGATGCGCTTTCCCTGTTAGATACTTGTCGTTCGAATGAGATAGAAACACTAGATGAAACGGCGATTAAACAAGCAATAGGGCTGGCTGGTGAGGAGTACCTATATGCGCTTTCAGCCGCGGTGCAGAAAAAAGATGGCAAGGCTGCATTAGACATTTTAGATGATCTTTATGCATCTTCTAAGGATGCGGATCGCCTTTGTGAAGAATTAATTGGGCATTTTCGTATCATTATGCGGAAGCAAGCGGGATGTTCGGTTGCTGTTTCCCCATCGGAGGAGAAACAGCTTGCGGCATTGTCACAGGTGTTACCTCCATCCACTGTGCTGTATGCATTAGATACGTTGGCGAAAACCGCTGAAGCCCTTCGATATACACCGGATAAACGGGTGGAAATGGAAATGTGTCTGTTAAAACTCTGTAATCCGGCATGGGATATTTCGGTTTCTTCATTGGCAGATCGTCTTTCCACGTTGGAAGAACAGTTGAAAAAAGGCGCACAAATCCCCGTGTCTTCGTCGGCAGGTTTGCCAATCACGGCGGTACCGGAACCACGAAAGGTAACGGTTGAGAAAGAAAGCTCTTTGACTTCTTCTATGCCAAAAGAGGAAATCATTAAAAAGGTCGAAACAAAAGCAATAGTGACTCCTCCCATGATTTCAGAGGAAGCCACACTAACACAGCCTTTGTCTTGTTGGCCAGAGGTACTTGAGGCTCTTGGGAAGTTGGACCCACCCCTGCGTGGAGTTCTGGAGCATTCCAAAGCTGTATTACGCGGTGAGCATGTTTTGGTTGATGCTCAAAATGCCATGTTTGGGGAACTCATTCGCCAGCCACTGCATCAAAAGCCTTTGGTGGAAGCTGTGCGAACGGCGACGGGGAAACCTTACAAAGTGGGGATATTTAAATCGAGTTTTCAAACCAAAGCAGAAAAAAAAGTGGAAGATCCATTCGATTCTCTATTAAATGCGGCGATGAAGGGCGGTATCCCAGTAGAGGAAAAGAAATAGTTTTTTACTACTTATCAGTTTAAATCATGGAGGATAATGATCTATGAAAGCAAGATTACCTAAAGGATTCGGTGGCGGTGCATCAGATATGGGCAGCATGCTTAAGCAAGCACAAAAGATGCAAGAAAATATGAATAAACTACAGGCGGAGCTAGAGGAAAAAGAATATGCAGTTACTTCTGGCGGTGGGATGGTAGAAGTACAGATCAATGGGAAAAGAGAGATTCTTTCTGTCAATATTAAGCCAGAAGCAGTAGATCCAGATGACATTGAAATGCTGCAAGATTTGGTAGTGGCTGGTGTTAATGAGGCAATTCGCAAAGTGGACGAGGTTACCGCCACGGAAATGGGAAAATTAACTGGCGGTATGAACATACCGGGTTTGGCTTGAGTCTTCCATGGAAATGATTGATATTCGTGACAGCGAGGGAAAACCAACGGGCAGAACGGTCCCACGTAGTCATGTACTGGTTGATGATGAGTTTATGTTGGCAGTGCATATTTTTATTTATCGTCAAGACCATCGATTTCTTTTACAAAAACGTTCGCTTCAAAAACGGCTGTATCCAGGGAAGTGGGATGTTACAGGTGGTGGCGTTCAGGCCGGAGAAGATAGTCTTCATGCCGCTTTACGAGAAGTGAAAGAAGAGGTCGGCTTAACTCTTGCTCCCAAAAGTCTGATCAAATTAACACGTTTAAAAAGAGCCCCCGTTTTTTTCGATGTATGGATTTGTCAGCATGAATTTTCAGTAGATGAACTAAAGCTTCAGGAAGAAGAAGTAGATGCCGTTAAATTGGTAACATCAGACGAGATGTTAACCACTTTGTTTGACAAAGAGTTCCCTGATCCAGGTTATCGGGAAGTTGTGGCGTCTTATATTAGAAAGCTGTAAGCTATTTCATCCTTTGAAAAATATGAGGAGGGACGTTTATGGCTTACTATGCTGTACCACTTTCAAAACTAATTGAGCAGTTTGAACGTTTGCCTGGAATTGGTCGAAAGACTGCACAACGTTTGGCTTTTTTTATTATGGATGGGACGGAGAGCCAAGCAAAATCCTTTGCAAAGGCCATCTTGGAGGCAAAAGAAAAAATGCATACCTGTAAGATTTGCCGCAATCTTACAGATAAAGAAGTTTGTGATGTCTGTAGTGATCAAGCGCGTGATCATGGGATTATTTGCGTGGTGGAAGATCCACGTGATGTGGTTGCATTTGAGCGTACACGAGATTACAAAGGACTATATCATGTTTTGCATGGTGTGATCTCCCCAATGGATGGGATTGGGCCAGAGCAATTGCATATAAAAGATTTGATTGGGCGGATTACAGGAGATGTACGGGAAGTTATTTTAGCGACGAATCCTGATGTGGAGGGTGAGGCAACGGCAATGTATCTGTCGCGCCTCATTAAGCCGATCGGAGTAAAAGTAACACGGATTGCTTACGGTATTCCAGTTGGTGGAGAATTGGAATACGCAGATGAGGTGACGCTTTCCCGTGCGCTAGAAGGACGCAGTGAAATCAATTAAGGGCAGATAGTAAAAAGGCCAGTGTTTTAAGACACTGGCCTTTTTACTACTTCGCATACAAAATATTTAATCATCATCACCAACGCCAAAGGGTGAACTCCAGGCATGCCGTCCTGCGCGATCGATTAGTTCTATGCGAACAAAATGATCCGTCTGTTTTACAGTATACTTGGCAGAAATGAGTGTACGGTCGCCTTTTGAGACAGCCACACGGTCGTTGCAATAAATGGTATCAGAATAAAAAATAATTTTTTCGACAGCCGAACAAGTAACTTCGATAGATTGTGTTCCACCAAATGAGGACAGAGAGATATTTTCAAACCGAGGCCCTTGGCTAGCATAAAAATTTCCGGCGCCGATAGCTGTGCAAATGTCCTTTGCCGAAAGGCTGGACGAATTTACCATCATATAAGCACGGGTTTGCTCTCCATCGTAAAGATGGGAATCATCAGCGGCCGTGACGGGCATAAGCAGTCCCTTTTGCGCCCATAAATCAAAATAAAAAGAGGATTCAGGACGTGCATTCCATGGCATACCAGAGAATGTGTTATAGATTTCTGCGGCGGAAAGGCCTTTTAATGTGCAGACAGCTGCGGGGTCAGTGAGAGACCAAAAGGGATGGGCTAAGATAGCGTAGCCACCCGCGTCCCGTATGGCATCAATCATCTCTTGCGGATGACTTTTTTTGGAGTGCTCAAATTCCATTTTTTTTGTCATACCAACACCGATGATATGGTAAACCGGTTCTTGCACAGGATTGCGTTCTGAGCCTGTGTCCAATTCACAGCCTGCAAGTTGGAGGAAATCTGCTGCTTCAATTGTCTCACTTTGCAGTAGATGGTCTGTTAATGCAATGAAGTCGTATCCCGCATCTTTGTAAATGCGGGCGGCCTCTTTTCCCGGAATTTTACCATCTGATTGGGTGGTGTGCATATGAAGATTGCCGCGGTACCAGTGACCGCCCGTGTTGAATATGGTTTTCATATTTGTTTGACCTTTCCTTTATTGTCTGTTTGCCCTTAGAAAATGTGAGCCAACGCTCCAATAGGATCCCAGGGTTCCAATTCGATGGGCTGCTGTTCATAGGCTGCTTGGTCTTCTTGCGTTAAAAAAGTCTTTTTGACGACAACTTGGCAGACATATTGACTGAACCAGTCGGCGCTCATTACAAAGAATCCATCTTTGCCAACTTCATTTCCCCAGCTGTTTTCTACTTTCCATTTGGTAGCGCGCTGATCGACAATATCCACACCAACTAATGTCATGGCATGAGTCAGGCAACTTTCGCCAAAATCAAGCATTTCTCCTTTTCCCATGTCAAGCGAGATTTGAAGGGATTGTTCATAGGGGAAAAGGGACGTATCTAGAATTCCTTTGTCCTTGTCTGAAAATTTTCCTACATCAGACCCGAACCAGACAGGCTGTCCGGCTCTAATTTGTTCACTAGCAGCACGAGCAAGTGCTTCAGTTGGCAAATTCAAATATTTAATGGGTTTTCCATCAATGACATTACCTAAATATTTGACTGTATAGGTGTGCCCAAAAGGCTTCTCTTCTGTCGGTGCGTTGATGACACTGATATACGCGTCTAGAAAATCCTTCCCGAAATATTTTTCATAAAAACTACGGGGAGTTTGGTCGCTGTCACGATGAAAATTTCCCTTTTCATCTTGCCAGGCAAAATCAAAGTGCTTCGGTGGTTTCCCTAAAAAACTACAAAGCAGCACGTAACATTCGGAAATCATTTCTTCTTTACGTGTTTGCAATTGGGTATCAGATTGATTAGAGGCGCAGAGTTTACGAAGCTCAATGCCGTCTATTCTTAGTTTGCGGGCGATGATAGCATCCATTTTGGCAGAATCACTGCTGTGAAAAGTTTCGGACATAGCGGATTTGGGAACCACTCCGTATTTATCAACAAGAGATACCAACATGTCCCACTGCCCACCATCGGCCATAATGTTAGCGAAAAGCCACATAACAACGCGCGAATCTTTGCCTTCTTTTGCTGTGTCTAGTACACTTTCTAGAAAATAGTTGGCTTTTTCTAATTTATCCCAAAACATGAGATAATTTTGCGAGAGTTCAAAATCAGTATCCTTAATTTGCAAAGTGTCTCTCAAATGGTAGCGTAGTAAATTGGCAGCGGCAAAAATCCAGCATCGGCCACTTTTACGTTGGTTGGTAACCTTCATGGGCTTAATTTCATCGGAAAAGAGAGGGAACATGGCAGGCAATGCATCACGATGCAGGACGGTAGAGTCGATCCCATTTTTGGCAATACTGTCAGCCAGTACATGCGCTGGCGAAGTTTCAAATGCCTGTTCTGCATGGGCAAGTGTTGAGGCGGAAATGCCGTTTGTTTTTTTAATACTCATAACACCACTACTTTCTATCTATCAGTTTTCATCCTTAAAAGGAAAGTTACAGTTATAGCATATGAAGATTGGACACAGAATAAACAAGAAAGTGTCAATGGGTTTATCTTATCATAAGCCGTGCGGGGTTGCAATCTCCCCAGTAGAGCAATCCATACGCAATTTTCAGTTGAATTTCAGAGCATGCCTCAGTATAATAAAGAGTGTTCATTTTGACGTAATGAGGAAGTGTATGGTGATTCTCCGTTGTTGGGGGTTCATGGAAATAGAAAGGCAGGAATCGATTTTGGCCAAAAATGGGAAGAAAAAAGTGGAAGCCATTACCTCTATGGAGGTGGATTTTGCCAAATGGTATACGGATATTGTAAAAAAGGCGGAGCTAATTGATTATTCCAGCATGCGTGGCTGTATGATTTTAAGACCATACGGTTATGCCATATGGGAGAACATTCAAAAAATATTGGATGCAAAATTAAAGGCGACAGGGCATGAAAACGTTTACATGCCAATGTTTATTCCCGAAAGCCTGCTGCAAAAAGAAAAAGACCACGTTGAAGGTTTTGCACCGGAGGTAGCTTGGGTGACGCAGGGTGGCGGCGAGAAATTGGAAGAGCGCCTTTGCGTGCGGCCTACAAGTGAGACGCTTTTTTGTGAACACTATGCGCATATTATCCACAGCTATCGGGATTTACCTAAATTATATAATCAGTGGTGCTCAGTTGTACGTTGGGAAAAAACAACACGCCCATTCCTGCGTTCGTTAGAGTTTCTGTGGCAAGAAGGGCATACGATGCATGAGACAGCAGAGGAAGCCCGGAATGAAACAACCAAAATGCTGAATGTTTATGCCGATTTTTGTGAAAAGATTTTGGCTATGCCTGTGATTAAAGGCCAAAAGACAGAAAAAGAAAAATTTTCTGGAGCGGAAGAGACATATTCTATCGAATCTTTGATGCATGACGGAAAAGCTTTGCAGAGTGGTACTTCACATTATTTTGGTGACGGTTTTGCAAAGGCATTTGATATTCAGTTTACCGGTAGGGATAATACTTTACAACATCCATTCCAGACTTCCTGGGGTGTGACAACTCGTTTGATCGGTGCTATTATTATGGTGCATGGAGACGACAATGGTTTGGTGCTCCCGCCGAAAATTGCTCCTTTGCAGGTTATCGTTGTGCCAATTGCTTCTAAAAAGCCGGGTGTACTGGAAAAAGCGCATGAATTGCGTGATCGGTTGCAAAAAGCAGGTATTTCTGTACAAGTGGACGAAACCGACAATACACCGGGTTGGAAGTTTGCCGAGCATGAAATGAAAGGGGTTCCACTGCGCTTAGAAATCGGGCCTCGTGATATTGAAAATAACCATTGTATTGGTGTGCGTAGAGATGACGGGCAAAAGAGTGAAATCGCTCTTGACCATTTAGAGGATAATGTGTCGACCCTTTTGGATGAGATACAGGTGGCACTCTATCAGAGGGCATTGAAAAGACGTGATACAATGACCTATGTCAGCACAGATATGGAGAGTATGGTACGCAATGCGAATGAGAAACCGGGATTTATCAAAGCGATGTGGTGTGGAGATCGTGCCTGCGAAGACAAAATCAGAGAGGTTGCCGGATTAACCTCACGGAATATTCCGTTTGAGCAGGAACATCTGGCAGATACCTGTATTTGTTGTGGCCGCCCTGCCAAGCATATGGTCTATTGGGGAAAAGCCTATTAATTAAAATAAAACAGTTATGCTGTAAAAGCATCAACAGCTTGTGTAATATATTGTAATTCATCCTCTGTCAACTCGGGAAATACCGGTAGGCAGAGGGTTTCTTTTGCCAATTTTTCGGCTTCCGGTAAAGATCCAGGCTGATATTTCAGATATTCGAAGGCCTTCTGCAGGTGTAAGGGAACAGGATAAAATACGCCAGTGGAGATTCCTTTGTCGGCCAGAAATGTGCCCATTTGTTCTTTGTAGGATGTACGCAGTACAAATTGATGCCATACGTGCGTATAGCCTTTCAATTCAAGCGGGAGGACAACATCTTTGCGCTGAATGTTGCGGCAATAAAATGCAGCATTTTTTGCGCGGGCGGCATTCCAGTCATTGAGATGGGGAAGCTTTCCGCGCAAAATGATGGCTTGCAGTGTATCTAATCTCGAGTTGGTGCCAATTAGATAATTGTAATATTTATATGGATTATACAGTGGGTTTTCATTATTTGTTGTTGTATTTGGTAAAGGCTTTCCTTTTAACAAGGAATAGGCCTCTGCGCCGATGCGGCCACCACCATGTGTGCGCATAGCGCGGATAATGGTGGCATATCGATCGTCGTCCGTTGTGATCAATCCGCCGTCTCCAAATCCGCCGAGATTTTTTGTTGGGAAGAAAGAGAAGCAACCAATATCCCCGAATGTTCCCGCTTTTTTCCCCCCAATAGAAGCACCAATGGCTTGGCAAGCATCTTCAACAAGAGCAAGATGATGTTCTTTGGCAATGTTTTTGAAAGCGAGCATATCCGCCGGGTGGCCAAAAATGTGAACGGGCAAAATAGCTTTGGTGCGCGGGGTGATGCATGTTCGCGTGCTCTCTGGATCAAGATTGTAGGTGACGGGATCCACATCTGCAAAGACGGGGGTCGCCCCTAAAAAAGCGATGGCTTCTGCTGTGGCAAAAAAGGTGAAGGGAGAGGTAATAACTTCATCTCCTGGTCCGATTCCGATTGCCCGCAATGATAACAGAATAGCGTCGGTTCCGTTTCCCACTGTGATGGCATGTCGAACGTGTAAATATTTGGCCAGGTCTTCTTCCAATTTTTCTACTGGTTTTCCCATAATGTATTGCCCGCTTCGCAGACAGTTTAGAATTTTGGGTTCTAAATCGGATTTTAATTCGGTATATTGACGTTTGAGATCAAGCATCGGGATGTTCATGAAAAAGCCTCTTTTTCTTTCTGAAATCATCTAGAAGTGAATGAATTTTATTGTTTTTTCTTTTAGCGTAGCACAAGCCTATGGGATATACAACCTTTTTTATCATAGGAAAACGGGATGGAGACATGGGAGGAGGCTCTTTACAAGAGATAGATTCTTTGTTATACTATTAGGGCTGCACAGAAATAGGATCCATTTTATACAGTGAAAATTATAGTTGCGCTTGTAGCTCAGCTGGATAGAGCGTTAGACTCCGACTCTAAAGGTCGCAGGTTCGACTCCTGTCAAGCGCACCAAAACAGACAAACTTCTAAAAGAAGTTTGTCTGTTTTTTACTTTGAGGTGTGTAACTCACGCATTGTTTTCTATAAAGATTGATTTGTGTGAAAGGTGCGGACAGTATATCCAACATAATAACAAAAACCGGTTTCCCCTTATTGTATGGAGAGACCGGCTTTTAGAATAATTGGAATAAAAATGTTTAGATATTATTTGTCTATGAATAGGCGGTTGAAAGGTATGTTAGCATTTTTGAAGATTATAGCTGTCGGAATAAATCTTTTGTTTGCAAACCGTTGTTTTGAATTTCTGATCGCCAATTTTTTTGAGCGGCAAGACGATAAAGAAAGCGCGGAATATTAGGGGAAGTAAATTGATTTGGTGCCGTCTCCTTTTTGAGAATATGGTGGGATAGGCTCAAAAGAATTTGTGAAATATTTTTGCGGGGACCCTTTCCAGCGGGAACATTTTGTATGCTTTCAAGCATACCACCACCGCCAATGCCAATTCCTTGTCCCCAGTGTAGGGGGGTTCTTTTGCACCAATTTTTCATGATGTCTAATGCGTGGCCAGTTTGTTCTCCTTCAAAAAATCCACAATTTACAATGGTATATATATTGCCATTTTCATTTGGGAGTGCTTGTAGATATTCTTCTAAGGATTTCATGCAACGCAGTAAATGTCCAGGAACACCATCCACATATAAGGGGAAGGCGAAGACGAGGATCTCTGGAGTGTGGGAGAAAATGGAGGAGGCGTTTTCCGCGGCGTGGTTGGTGTGAAATGCGTATTCTTGCACAAACTCTTTATTCAGGTAATTCTTGAGCTCCTTTAATAAGGAGGCAGATGCACTGCTGGTGGATTTAGGGCTTCCATTAATTAAGGCAACATTCATGATAAATTTCCTCCAAAGGCAGAGGGCTCATTTGCAAATAGTATCTCTTGTTGGGGGCATTGCAGATTCGTTGCATTGGCCTGGACTAATTGGTGTGCAGTCTCTCGTTCAACGTCACGGATATCAGGCCCATAAAACCAAGCACGCAAGTTGAAATGGTGTTGATAGCGGGCACGATGATGCATTTCGTGTTCTTTTATGATGAAATAAGGATGAATATAAGAAATACTTCTATCCAGAATGCTTTTGATGAATGGGCTAAAACTGCCGTAGTAGCATTGGCTAATAAGGATGAGCTCCTCAGATCGGGCCAATAAAGCGCCCATATTTTGATAGGGATCGCGTATGACGCACTTTCCGGGCGTCTTAATCCAACAACCGAAGCAACCCAAGCAGGAGTGAATAGGAGTATCCTCGGCTATTATGGACAAGTCCTCCGGCAAAGAATGAAAAATTTTCTTGAAATCTTCCGCAGGTAGATCATGGATGAGTAACCGCATTTTTTTCCTCCTGAATCTTTTGTAAGAAAGCGAAATAGGCGCGATCGATACGCTCACTCATTTCGTCGTATCGGATAGTGGCCGCCTTTGTTGCAATAAGGCAGGCGATACCATGTGTATAAAGCATCATGTTCATATAAAGATCTTCTGCCTGTATGGCATTTAAATGGAGAGTATTTCTTAAATTTTGTGTCACATCCGTGCGTTCAATTTTGTGGCAGAGATCTTCAAAGTCGATTGCATGTAGGTAGGGAGAAAGAAACAAAAATTGAAAAAGGAACCCTTCTTCATAGGCAAAATTAATATGTCCTTTTCCAATGGATTGAAAAAGGTAAGTGGGGTTAATTTGATTATCGATATATTGGTTGTAATAGTGGGTAGAAAAATCGTATACAGCATAAATAAGGGTTTCGATGTTGCTAAAATAGCTGTAGAGAGGTTGAACTGAACAATTGATTTGTTTTGCGAGATTGCGCGCATTAAATTTTTGTATACCCTCTTTTTGAATCAGGGAAAAGGCACCTTGTAAGACAACTTGTTTCGTTATTTTTTGCTTGGGCATAAAGGCCTCCTTTGGATAACGTATGTTATATAACAACTGTTATTATACAATATAAAGGAGCGTTGTCAAGCGAAATGGATTTTATCTAATGAAAAAATGATATGGTTATAGAGTTAAAATAGAATTTTATTAGATGGGCAAGAAGAGCATATAGGAAACAGGCTTGTTTTCCCTCAGTATCCATGATACTATAAAATAGTCGAATGTACGGAATATATTGCCAATTATAAAAACACCCGCACAAAAAAGATGAAATAGATAAAATTTGTGAATGGAATTTGGATATATGAGATTAATAAAAAACCGATTCGAGGCCTTTAGCGATGGAGTTTTCGCTATTATTGTAACAATTATGGTGTTAAACATTCCATTGCCAAACGCGTTCGATTGGAAACACGTTTTCGCCTTAATAATTTCAATTTTCGTTTACTTTATCACCTTTTTTGTTGTGGGTTTCTTTTGGCATTTGCATTATGAAGTGTTCCATGATATCGAGAAAATCTCAACTAAAACCGGTTGGCGGAACATTTTATTTCTGTTTTCCATTTCATTAATGCCGGTTTTTACAAAATGGGTGATCGAAAATCCGGGGCAGGCGGTTCCGGCTGTCGGATATGCTCTAGTGTTTATTTTGGTGAATTTCAGTTTTCAATTTTTGCGCCGGAGCTTAGACTCTCGCTCACAAGATGGTCCACAAGATGTGGTGGCAATTGTACGGTCGGGAAGAGGGGGTATTTGGATCTGTGCGGCAGTTCTGATTATCCTTATGGCATTTTTTGCCCCGATGGCCTCTAGCATTGTGCTGATTGGATTCCCTTTTGTTTTTTCGGTGATGAATCTATGGCTTGAACGCGAACACCCAGATGAGCGAAAAAAACGGTTTAAAGAAAAAGCACAAAAGAAGAATTCCTAGGAAATTAAATACCAACTGGATTTTATTGCGCTGAAATACGAAAAGTAGCGCTCTGCAGAATGCGGAGCGCTACTTTTTTTCATTGAAAAAGCAAATTCCAATCAAGAAACAATCCGCTTTGTACAAATTATCTTGTTTTTCCAATAAGGATACTGTAAATCACAAATAGAGGTGCCTTCATTGTTAGCAGCTATAAAGAGAGAGTTGCCTACATAGAGTCCTACATGGTTAATAGCTCTTGGTTTTCCTGTAGCGAAGAAAAGTAGATCCCCAGGTAGTATTTTATTCAAAGGGATGGAAATGCCCATTTGGGCTTGTTTTGAGGAGGAATGAGGTAAAGAGATGCCTATTTTTGCATAGGCATATTGTGTAAGGCCGGAGCAATCGAAACCAGTGGGCGTTATTCCGCCAAATAAATAGGGAACGCTGATTTGTTTGTCTGCCGTATTAACTATAGTGGAAATTCTAGCGTTTTGAATACCAATTGTATTAATTCTGAATAGATCGCATTTTTGAATCCACCCGGTCGCAGAATGATAGCGAACTTTATATTGTTTGCTCGTGGATGATAGAATGTTGATCTTGTCGTTTGTATGTAATTTTTCAACAACGGGGGAAGAGGAATCCGCGGTACGTCGAACGGATATGCCCTCTGTGTAAACTGTTGCTTCTGTATGGATAGACGATAGGGAAGGATGTCTGAAATGGCCGAGGATGACAGCAAAAACTGCTAAGACAATAACAACAAGAAAAGGCCAAAAGAATTTCATGATTCGTTTCATGCAAGGGTTCTCCTGATTTGTTGTGTTGTGATATAGTTTTTAGAAAGTCCGTGATGAGATTTTAACGGTCTACTTCAATATAAGTGTGCATCGAAGAGAATATGAGGGAGTTTTGAAATTTTGGAAGGATAAAAAGAGCCACGGATGATTCATCCGTGGCTCTTTTGGCTATTTTACTTTATGAGGAAATCATCCTGCATCGTCTAAATTAGCGCCCATGAATTGAGAGTTATAAAGATCAGCGTAAAATCCGCCTTTTTTCATTAATTCATCATGATTGCCTTGTTCGATGATGGAGCCATGATTCATAACTAGAATGGTTTGTGCATCGCGAATGGTAGAAAGCCGATGGGCAATAACGAAGTTCGTGCGTCCCTTCATCAGTGCAGCCATGGCATGTTGAATGAGCAATTCGGTGCGCGTATCTACTGAGCTAGTCGCCTCGTCTAGAATCAAAACGGCTGGATCAGACAGAATGGCACGTGCGATGGTAAGAAGTTGTTTCTGTCCTTGTGAAATATTGGTTGCTTCCTCATTTAAGACCGTATTATATCCATCTGGTAGTGAGCGGATAAAATGGTCGGCACGAGCAGCATCCGCAGCACGGACGATTTCTTCATGTGTAGCGCCTTCTCGCCCATAGCCAATGTTTTCTTCAATTGTGCCATTGAAAAGCCAGGTGTCCTGTAGGACCATGCCAAATAGTCTACGTAAGTCACTACGGCGCATGTCTTTGGTGTTCATACCATCAAACGTTATTTTGCCGTCCTGAATTTCATAGAAACGCATGAGAAGATTAACAAGGGTACTCTTTCCTGCGCCGGTTGGCCCAACAATGGCCACTGTATCGCCTGGTTGTACATTCAGGTTCATATCGCGAATAAGGGGTTCGTCTTCACGATAACTGAATTGTACATGATCGAATACCACATGGCCTTCCGGTTTTTCCAGGACAAGTGAATTCTCAGGTTCCGCAGATTCTTCATCCTCATCCAATACCTCGAAAACACGTTCTGCGCAAGCAATGGTAGATTGGATGATATTAGTGATGTTAGCAGTCTGGATGATAGGCATTGTGAATTGTCGTGAATATTGAATAAAGGCTACGATATCACCAATATTCAACCAACTTTTTGTGACAAAGATGCCACCAAATACAGCGATGAAGACATAACCAATATTGCTGATAAAGTTCATAACTGGGAACATAACACCAGATAGGAATTGTGCTTTCCAACCAGACTGGAAAAGTTCCTTGTTATAACCTTCAAAAATTTCGACAGATTCCTTTTCGTGCCCAAAGGCCTTAACAATTTGGTGCCCGGTGAACATTTCCTCTGTATGGCCGGTCAGATTCCCCAGATATTTTTGCTGGCCTGCGAAATATTTCTGTGAGGCCCTAGCGATTAGAGCGGTTGCGATAATGTAGATAGGAAGGGTAATCAAAGTAATGCCAGTCAATGCAGGGCTGATCGTCAACATCATGATAATGAAGCCAATCAACTGTAAGATGGCTTGAATCAGCTGAGTTAAACTCTGCTGGAGTGTAGTAGAGATGGTATCCACATCATTTGTTACACGACTGAGAATTTCCCCATTCGTATGGGAGTCAAAATATTTCAGGGGAAGTTTAGCCAACTTTTTGTCTACGTCACGGCGCATATCATATACAGTCTTCTGGGCAACAGTGGACATCAAGAACTGCATGATAAATAAGAAGACAGAACTTATGGCGACGGCGGCCAACATAATAAGCAAGACATGTAGGATGGCATCGAAAGGAATTTTTCCGCCCGTTTCACGGATATCGGAAATGGCCGTTTTCATGTCGGATTCTTTAACATTAATATTGCTTTTACCGCTGTTGTGTTGAGGAAGTTGTTTGCTTAACGATTCCATCTTTTTAACGGTATCGGCCATCTTATTGGAACTTTTTATATCTTTGACATTTGGTAAATTATAAAATTCTTGTACAGCCTTCAATTGGCTTTCATTCATATTTGCTTTTTCTGCAACAGCCTCTTCAGCCTTTTGTTCAGCTGTGGCAGATGCCTGTGTTTTTGCCTGATCGATCTTTTCTTGTAAAGCGGGAGAAATAGGGGTTCCAGCTGGAAGAGTGGCCTTCATCTGCGTTTCTACTGCTTTTTCAGCGGCATCGGATGCTTGTGTTTTTGCCGTGGTGAGTCCATTTATTAATTGTTGTAAATTTTCTCTTGCTTTTGTTTGTTCTTTTGAAATATTAGAAACAGCCGATTTTGCAATAAAACCATCTGTCAATTTGTTAATGGCTTGCCCACTGATTTTTGGCGTCAGAATCTGGAATATGGTGCCCAGGATAGCAAAGACCAAAACAATACTTAAGCGTGTACGATGTGGGCGTAAATAGCGGATCAGACGGAAAAGAGTACCTTTAAAGTTCTTAGCTTTTTCGACTGGATGACCAATAGAGCCGCCGGGTCCGCCTCCACCCATTGACTGATTTTCTTGTTTCTCATTTTTTTCGCTCATGCCAGTTCCTCCTCTGAAAGCTGTGAAGAAACAATCTCGCGATAAACTTCGCAGGTTTTCATCAGCTCTTCATGCTTACCAATTCCAGCAACAGTTCCTTCGTCAAGAACAATGATGCGATCGGCAGACATAACCGTGCCAACACGTTGCGCAACAATCAAAACGGTAGAATTTTCGGTTTCATTGCTCAAAGCAGCGCGAAGTTTTGCATCGGTTTTGAAGTCAAGTGCAGAGAAGCTGTCATCAAAAACATAAATTTCTGGACGTCTAACCAAAGCGCGGGCAATAGAGAGGCGCTGCTTTTGTCCACCGGAGAGGTTTAAGCCACCCTCGGAAAGTAGGGTGTCATATCCGTTTTTCATTTCGCCGACGAAATCGGATGCCTGTGCAACCTGCGCGGCATGGATAATTTCTTCATCTGTAGCGTTTTCACGTCCATATCGCATATTGTCCTTAATTGTGCCAGTAAAGAGGATGGCTTTTTGTGGAACGAATCCAATGCGAGAACGCAGATTTTCCTGTGTCATTTTACGGATGTCTACGCCATCGATTAAAATTTCTCCGTTTTCCACATCGTAAAAGCGAGGAATCAGATTGGCTAAAGTGGATTTACCACTGCCAGTACTGCCGATGATAGCGGTCGTTTCTCCAGGTTTTGCAAGGAAAGAAACGCCGGTCAGAGCGGACCTTTCTGCACCGTTGTAACGGAAGCTAACATTTCGAAATTCCAAATAGCCATTTCCTGTGACAGATTTCTGTGGGCTTTCTGGGTCGACGATATCGGGTTTTACTTCTAAAACCTCGGTAACGCGTTCGGCTGCTGCTTGTGCACGTGGAATAAAGATGAACATCATGGACATCATGATGAAATTAATCAAAATCAAAGAGGCATATTGAATGAATGCAGACAGGGCCCCAATGTTCAAGCTGCCCGTATCAACGCGTGTGCTACCAAACCAGATGATCGCAATTTGCATCGCATTCATCAATAACATGAGAACAGGCATTAAAAAGGCCATAATCTGATTGACACGAATATAGGTTGAAGTCAAGTCGTTGCTAGCGGTATCAAAACGCTTTTCTTCATGGTTAATACGATTAAATGCCCGAATGACACGAATGCCGGTCAAATTCTCGCGAAGCACCAAATTGATTTTATCCAATTTGCCTTGCACTTTTTTGAAAAGTGGAATTGCTCGTGTCATAATCAAAGCCACAACAATAACAAGAGCAGGCAGTGCCACAGCGAAAATCAAGGTAAGACTACTGTCCTGGCGGTAGGCAAGAATGATGCCGCCAATAGCGGTAAGCGGCGCTCTTAACATCATATTAATGATTAAAACGGTAACAGTTTGAATTTGGACAATATCATTGGTAGTACGAGTGACAAGAGTCGAGGAACCGAACTGATCAAATTCCCGCAAAGAAAAGCGTTCGATCTGGCGGAAAATCTTACTACGCAAAATACTTCCCAGACCAATGGAAACACGCGAACCAATCAAGCTGGCCAAAATTGCACAGGCAATTCCGATACCTGCCACACCAAGCATTAATCCGCCTTCATGTATGATAAAGCTGACATCGTTTTTCATAATGCCTGTGTTCACAATATCAGACATTAAAGTAGGAAGATACAAATCCGTGAGCACTTGTATAAAGATTAATACAACAATGGCACAAATGTGCGGAATGTATCCTTTCAGGTTTCTATAGACTTTTAGCATAAGCACCTCCGGCTAAAAATAGAAAGCATTTTCAATGTTTTTCCGCGTTTGTTTTTTCTCGATCTTTTTCGAAATACTCAAAAATACTATCGAGAATAGAGCTAAGCTGTTCGGCTTTTTCTACACCTAAGTAATTTAGCATATCACGTGCCCTTTCATAAAGGTGCCTTCGATTTTTTTGGAGAAGGGCTTGCCCATTTTGAGTTAAATGAATGCGAACAATGCGGCGGTCATTTTCATCCTGTGTACGTTGAATCATTCCACGCTCTTCAAGGGCGTTAAGCGGGGCAGTAATAGAAGGGGGCTTTACTTGCATCAATTGGCTTAGCTCGCTGACACTAAGCCCGTCAGGGCGATCTTTTCCTCTATCTGCAATGGCAAAAAGAAGCATACGCTCACTATGGCGCATGTCAGATACACCCTCATCGCATTTATGCTTGTGGCGCGAGAATGGAGAATGATTCTGTTTTACATCGATAACAAAGCGATTGAATTGAAGAATATTCTCTAAAAAGTGGTGCACAACTTCATCAGAGACGGGTTGGTTGGGCATCTAATCACCTCCTTTAAAATAGTTAGTTAAGCATATAATTAGGCAACCTTTTAATTAGCAAGCCTAATTATATGCCTTTGCTTATAAAAAATTAAGATGTAAATTTCCAAAAACTTCTTGGTATTTTGAAGAGAAAATTTGGTATTTTTTTGCTTCACATTTAAATGTGGTGCGTTATAGGAAGAAGCACATAGAATATTGCTTATCTGCGTACAAAGGATTGTTGATTTTTTCGAATCAAGAAATTTGACAAGAGCTTATGCAACGGATAAAATAAGAAAGTTGACGGTAGACAATACGCGTGAAAGCGCTTTACCGGAATAAATGAACGTAAAACATGAAGTAAATTGG
>DOXU01000064.1 GCA_003518885.1 Oscillospiraceae bacterium | reverse complement strand
CCCCTGTGTATAGGTAGCTAAGAGGAACCGCATAGGGGTAACCATCATCCCCAGCCACAGCCAAAACGCCGGAAGATCCTTCTTGCAGAATGGTGGCGCAGTCAGCAGAGGACAACGCCTGTTTTTTCCTTCTCATTTCACGAAACATGAGGGCATCCTTTCTGGTCTAAAGAGAAAAATCACGTTTGGAAGAGAACCCAACAAGAGGGCCCAAAATGAACTCTTCTGCCCATAAGCATACCACAAAGGCTCCCTTTGTGCGGAATTTGCGGGAAAAAGAAAGGAAAAAGCGGGCAGGGTGTGGAATTGCCTTCTCTATTATCAGGAAAAGTAGCCTGACGGTTTTGGTTTGACTGTTTGGTGCGCATGCAAAGAAAGCGGGGCTTGTTGGCAAGCAATTTTGCCCCATAAAAAAGGCCCCCCATTTGGGAGGCCAGGGAAAAAATAGAGGGGAATTACTGCAAAGGTGGGGCAAAATTCTGCTGTTTTTGCTGTTGAATTTTCTGAATACCCTTTTGGGTTTGCGCTTCATCTTTTGGGCTGAGCATATACAGCACCTGTTCCAGCTCGCCCATGTGCTGCCGTTCTTCTTCGGCAATGTGCAACATGACTTTTTTCACGCGGGCATCGGCGGTGGCCATGGCGTGTGCCTCATAATCAACCACTGTTTCCATCTCGGCGATCATGTCCAGGCGGACAGCCTGTGCCAGTTCATCGTTGCTCATTTGTTTGGGTAAATTTGCAATATAGGGATTTCCGATCGTAGCCATACAATCACTCCTTCTTTCTTTGATTTTAGTTTTGACCTTTTTCCAGGGGAATATACCCAATTGTTTGCCGTTTTTTTAAGACAAACATTTGCTTTATGTCTGTTTTTCCAATATAATGGGGATAGCCTGTTTTTTAGAAGAACCGGAAGGATCATTCATGCAAAATACGATTCTGATTGTGGAGGACGACAGCAGTATTAGTGATCTGTTGTGTGATGCCTTAACACAAAAAGGCCTTTTGTGTACTGCTGCTTTTTCAGGAACAGAAGCGCTTTTATATTGTAAGACCCAACCTTTTGATTTGATTCTACTCGATTTGATGTTACCAGGACTCAGTGGGGAAGAGGTTTTAAAGCGAGTAAAGCCCCTGACCAACAGTCCAGTTGTCATCCTCTCGGCTATTGATGAGTTAGATAGCAAAGTGGATCTTTTACGCTTGGGAGCGGAAGATTACATTACGAAGCCTTTTGCGTTAGAAGAACTTTTGGCAAGAGTGGCCGTGCAATTGCGCAAAAATAAAAGGGGAGGAAAAGGGGACACCCTTTCTTATCGCGCGCTGGAACTCGATAAACGCACCCGCACGGTGCGATTCCATGGACAAGAGATTTGCTTGACCCGCCAAGAGTTTAAAATTTTAGAACTTTTATTACAAGCGCCCAGTCGGGTTTTCTCCAAGCAAGATATTTACGATTACGCTTGGGGAGAGGCCTATATGGGAGAAGATAAAACCATTAACGTCCATATCAGCAACATCCGGCAAAAACTCAAACGCATTTCCCCCGAAGATTGCATTGAAACCGTGTGGGGAATTGGGTTCAAATTGGCTGAGGAAGATTCTTTATAATTTCTTTACCTTTTCTTGGCGATGATTTGGTACTCTTCCTGTAAAATAAAAGCTATCATAAAAAGAGCGGAGGATGATGAAGGTATGGATGCGTTGTTAAGTACAACCGATCTAACCAAGCGCTATCAAAAACAGCTGGCTGTCAATAAGGTCAGCCTGCACGTTAAACAAGGGGCAATTTACGGGTTTATTGGCCGTAACGGTGCCGGCAAAACCACTTTCTTGAAAATGGTGAGCGGCCTGTCCTCTCCTACCAGTGGAGATATTTCTCTTTTTGGACAATCCGGCGCGGCACGCAAAAGCATGTTGCCTCGTGTGGGGGTCTTGATTGAGGCACCAGGGCTGTATCCCGGGTTGTCAGCTTATGACAATTTGGATTTAAAGCGTCTTTGCACCGGTGTGCGTAAGCCAGGCTATGTGGATTCGGTTTTAAAAACCGTGGGGCTTGAACATGTGGGCAGAAAAGCCGCCAAGAATTTTTCCTTGGGCATGAAACAACGCTTGGGCATTGGCATGGCGTTGGTAGGAGATCCGGATCTATTGGTTTTGGATGAGCCGATCAACGGGTTGGATCCACAGGGAATTGTGGAAGTACGCGATATGCTTTTGAGCTTGAATAAAGATCGTGGCATGACGATTTTGATCTCCAGCCACATCTTAGAAGAACTTTCCAAAATCGCCACACACTATGGTATTATTAATGAAGGCCATCTATTAAAAGAGCTGACCGCTGCGCAGTTAGAAGAAGAATGTGAACAACGCATTGTCATCGATCTGCCACATCCCGAAAAGGCGTTGCCAATTTTGGACAAAATGGGCTTTAAACAGTACAAAATGGTGGATGCCCATACGTTAAATATTTATGAGAGATTGAATGAAAGCAGTCAAATTAACATGACCCTTTCCAAAGAAAATATTGAGATTCGTTCCATTACGGTATCGAGTGAAAACATTGAGGAATATTTCTTGAACCTGACAAAGGGGGATCATCATGCTTAATTTGCTGCGTATGGATCTGTACCGCATGTTGAAATTTAAACGAACATGGGTACTGCTTATTATCGCCTTAGTGGGCTGGTTTGGCATGTCTTTTGTTACCCATGTGGCCTATGAAGATGGCTTAAAATTGTTAAGTCAAACCGGTTCGACTCGACTGCTTACCGATATGCAAGTTCCCGGTGCTGCCATTGTGGGCAAACATATTTCC
>DOXU01000239.1 GCA_003518885.1 Oscillospiraceae bacterium | reverse complement strand
TGGTACGAATGTCGAGATTTTCGTGCTCAATCATCTCAACAGTTTCTAAAATGTCTTCAACGTTCAGCATGTTGGTAAAAGTCCTCCAGTATACGCTTGGGTAGATACGGCATCTCAAATGTGGTGCATTGATTTGAATAAATTTTCGTGCATAACATGGATAGAAAGGCCCATTTCCTCGCCCAGCACGTCCATCTTGTCGGCCAAATCTGCACAGTCGATTTTCGATGACGTCATGTCCACCAGCATAATCATGGCAAACATGTCCTGCAAAACCGACTGGGTGGCTTCGGTAATGTTAATCTTGTTTTGGTAACAAATGTCGCTCACCCGCGAGATAATGCCGGCCATATCTTTGCCAATGACTGCAATGACGGCTCTCATGAATAAAATTCCTCCTTTTCTTCATAAAATACATTCATACTTATACACGCGCGCGCAAAAGAAAAAACGAGTATCCCCCAAAAAGCGGAGGAAGAACAGCCGTCTTTAAAGTTTTGTGGCAAAGTCCTGTTTTAACGGGCTCTAATCGTGTATAATATAGACAGCCCACAAATAAATGTGCGGTATCCCTTTTATCATAACACATTTTTCTTGGTTTTGTATTATTTATTGGGCGATTTTTCGAAATTTTTTTTAAAATTTGGACAAAATTTGTGGAAAACGTACGCTGGAGGGTCGTTATGTTGACAGATTTGCACGTTCACAGCAATAATTCCCCTGATGCAGATTCGTCGGTTATTGAAGACTGTGTCAGCGCATTAGAAAAGCATATTGGTATTCTTGCTATTACGGACCATTGTGAAATAGAATGCTTTGAAAAAGAAAACTACGAGCGGGCCATCAAACAATCCTTTTTTGATGTGCTCCGGGCAAAAGATGTCTTTGCCGGCCGGCTGGAAATTTTGCAAGGCATTGAGCTTGGGAACATGCTCAGTGACTTGCCTAAAGCCAAAGAGGTGGTCCATGCCCGTCCCTATGATTTTGTGTTAGGGTCGCTTCATTGTTTAAAAGGCATGCAAGATTTCTATTTTCTTGATTATAATAAACAAGAGCCAAAAAAACTGTTGGCTACCTATTTTGACGAGATTGAGCAAATGGTAGATGAGGGTGGTTTTGATGTTTTGGCCCACCTTACGTACCCGTTGCGGTATATGAATGGAGAATATCATCAAAATATCGACATAAAACAGTATAAGGAGCCCATCACCCGCATATTCAAAAAAATCATCCAAAAGGGGATCGGGCTAGAAATCAATACATCCGGCCTCAGGCAAGCTTATGGACACTGTTTGCCTGGGTTGTGGACCGTTTCTCTTTACCATGATTTGGGGGGCGAAATTATCACGGTTGGGTCAGATGCCCATGAAAAAACACAAGTAGGCATGCATATTTTTGATGGCCTTCGGTTGGCACAAAAAGCAGGCTTTTCGGTTGTTCATGTCTTCCGAGCCAGGAAGCCGTTTCCGGTTCCCATTGCCTTGTAAAACAGGAAATAAAAAGGAAACCTATCGACAGAAACCACGTTCTGTGCTATACTTGGTCCGAATATTTAAAAGGTAGGAGAGAGTTCTTGCGTTGAAGAATCAACTTGCAAACGCGAGGTGAAAACCGTATGATTTGGATTTATAACGGCTTAATTGTTTGCTGGCTCCTGTTTAATTTTGGCACCTGTATGTTTTTTCTCTACCAGCTTGCTGTCAGTTTAATGGCCTTGCGTAGACAAAAGACAGATCTGACAAAACCGGCGGAGAAAACCCATCGTTTTGCCGCCTTGATTGCTGCCCGAAATGAAGAACAGGTCATTACCAATTTAGTGGAAAGTATCTACGAGCAGGAGTATCCGCAGGGAATGATTGATGTCATTGTCGTGGCGGATAATTGTACCGACCATACCGCAGAGGTGGCACGTAAAGCCGGCGCCATTGTTTATGAGCGTTTCAATCGTATACAAATTGGCAAAGGTTACGTGTTGGAATTTGCCTTTAATAAGATTTTTGCCGAACGGGATGTTTATGATGCCTTTTGCATTTTTGATGCAGATAACTTGGTAGAGAAAACATTCTTTCAAGAAATGAATAAGGCCTTGTGTGCGGGAATGGAAGTTGCCCAGGGGTATCGAGATATTAAAAACCCATTTGACACGTGGGTTTCCGGTTGCCATGCTATTTATTATTGGCAGCAAAATCGATTTTCCAATTTTGCGCGTGCCAGTATGGGGCTTTCGGCTTCTATTAACGGGACAGGGTTTATGATTTCGGCGGAGCATTTGCGTAAAACCGGTGGATATCACGTAGGAACCTTGACCGAGGACTTGGAGTATACGATGCAGACCGTCATCGGTGGCGGGCGTGTTTGCTGGGTACCAACAGCACGAATTTTTGATGAGCAACCGCTTACGCAACACCAATCCATGGTACAGCGCGATCGTTGGACCAATGGGTTTTTGCAGTGTATGACCAAATATACCTTGCCGATGATGGCAGGCTTTTTTCAAAGGCCAAGCCTCATCAAGTTTGATATGATCATGTTTTTGTTGACGCTGCCCATGACGTTGCTTGGTGCCATTAGTACCGGCGTTTATGGTCTTTTGACCTTAATGGGTGTTTTCCCCATTGGCAGTTCTTTCTTAAACAATGCGATTTTGATTGTGGGAATTTTGGGTGGCTTTGCCTTTGCTGCTGCGTTTTCCGTTTTACTCGAAAAACCAAAGCTTTTGCATGGCTTGCGCCGTTCCATTTTGTATTTCCCGTATTTTTATATCACCTGGATGGTGATTTACCTCAAATGCTTCTTCATTCGTAGCAATGTTTGGAAAGCCATTCCGCATGTGCGAAGCCTTTCCATTAATGAGGTTGAATCAAGCAATAAATAAGGTTTGCTTTGTAAGAGCCGGAAAATTTTTTTCCGGCTCTTTTTGCAAGTATCTGCGTGTTTTTGGTGCAAAATAAAAAAGCCGCGTGCAAGCACTCTTTCAGGAGGCAGCGGCATGATAAAACGTTTGAAAATGGCGACAATCGCCGTTTTAATTTTTGCAATGGCAATGCCCGTATCGGCACTGGGCTCCGTTCAGGTTGCCAGCATGAAGGAACAAGCCGAGGCGCCGGGTATGCATTTTTCTGCTTCTTATCCGCGTCTTTCCGGTATTGGAAATCAAGAAAGGCAGCAGATATTAAACCGTACTTTTCATGAAGCATCGCTCTCTGTAAAAACACAGGCGGAGTATGCCGCAAAACAAGCGCCGATTTTGGCGCAATTCGGTTATCAAGTAACGCGTAATGAAAAAGGAGTGCTCAGCATTTGCAACGAGCGAACGCTCCAGCAAAATGGGCATGATCGACGGGAGAAACAGGGCATCAGGGTGAATACGGCGAATGGTGCACCGTATTCTTTTTCGTCTTTGTTTAAAAAAAACACAGATTATGTGGGGGTTTTAAGCGAACGTGTACAGGCACAGATTGCCTCAAAAGGGTTCAAGGGCAAACAAAAAAAACCTTTTAAGCAGATTGGTTTGCAGCAAGATTTTTATCTAACCAAAACTGATCTGGTACTCATCATCCCGCAGGGCACGTATTTTTCAGATGACTGTGGCATCGTAGAATTCAAAATCGCGCTTCAATCTCTTGACGGTGTGCTAAATCCGTCCATTCGGTTTTAGCAAGCTGTGTTTTCCTGCTTAAAAGGTTTAATTCTCGTACGCAAGGAGTAAAAAACACAGAATGCTGTCGCAATTTGCGGCGACTGGCCAGGTAAAATAGCCAGCCTGCACGCGGTCCGACTCTTCTCATTAGGGGAAGAGTCGGTTTTTTATCCTTGTCAAAAAGGCGCGAATATTGACAGAAAGAAAAAAAGGCGATACGATACTAATACAAAATGGCAGAACTGTATAGACTGTATGGATACGTTTTATTTTTGTAAAGGAGCTGCTCATGCCTGAATTTTTTGATCGTAGATATGGTGTGGATTCATTTTCCTTATTTTTGCTTGCTGTATCTGCTTTTATCTTGGGGATCCATTATATGTGGATCGTTTCTCTGGTTTTAATTGTGGCAGTCGTTGTCCGGGCTTTCTCGCGAGATACGGTTGCCCGCACAGGGGAGCGGCGTCGATTTTCTCGTTTTGCCCATAGCGTGGGCTATGGATTCTATCGCGTAGGAAAATGGCTGTATACGCTTTTTAGGCCCGTTGTGTTGGGAATTAAAAATGCCATTCAGCGTGCCGCGCAAAAGAGAAAACAAGTGCTGTTTTCTTGCCCCTATTGTGAAGCCAAGTTGCGCCTGCCAAGAGGGCGGGGAAAATTAGCGGTTACTTGCCCAGTCTGCCATCAATCTTTCATCAAAACTACTTAAAGAAAAGAGTGCGTTTTTACTATGACGAATCAAAAACATGTCGCCGCCATTCATGATATTTCCGGCATGGGCAAATGTTCCCTTACGGTGGCTTTGCCCATTCTTTCTGCGGCTGGTTTGCGGACAAGCATTATGCCGACGGCTGTTTTGTCTACCCATACGGGTGGTTTCACCGCTTTTACTTATCATGATTTAACGGAAGATCTTATGCCGTTTGCAAAGCATTGGAAGTCGTTAGGTGTGCATTTTGATGCGTTGTACTCCGGATTTTTGGGATCCTTTGAGCAGCTGGAGTTGGTTTCACAAATTTTCACCTTGTTGCGTAGTGAAGATACTTTGGTGATGGTCGATCCGGTTATGGCGGATAATGGCGAACTGTATTC
>DOXU01000100.1 GCA_003518885.1 Oscillospiraceae bacterium | reverse complement strand
CTGGCAGGAAAAGCGGTCGGTGTTGTGGCACTATATCGCACCGGGAAAGCCGCAGCAGAACAGGTTCGTCGAGAGTTTCAACGGTCGCTTCCGCGACTAATGCCTCAACGAGCACCTGTTCCGTAACCTTGCCCACGCTCGGACGGTCATCGACGTCTGGCGGGCCGACTACAACGCCGTCAGGCCCCATACCAGCCTCAATGGCATGACCCCAGAGGCTTTCGCTCAACATGCAACCAAGGCATATAGCAACACACAGACCCTAACTCAGAATTGAGAGCACGTTTGGGGCAGGGTCACTATCCCGGGTCAGTTCTCGGTGAAAATCACGAGACAAGCGCATCAACCAACAGTTCTTCGATCCCTCCAATTTCCAGTCAGGCCGTAAGGTGGGGCGATTCAGATTTTCGGTGATAAATGTTGAGAAAACGGATAGCGTCGATATCTGATGCCTGTAGCATGAGCAATAGCATTCCCAAGTGCCGGGAACGCTGCAGTTGTACCTACTTCGCCAATACCACCTGGACTTTCCAAACTCTTGATAATATGTACGTCAATTTGTGGTGCTTCATGAATTCTCATTAAACGATAATCGTTAAAATTACTTTGTTCAATACGTCCATTTTTAAAAGTGATTTCTTCATAGAGTGCAGCACTTAGTCCAAAAATT
Organism: Oscillospiraceae bacterium; assembly: GCA_003518885.1. Classification (GTDB taxonomy): domain Bacteria; phylum Bacillota; class Clostridia; order Oscillospirales; family Ethanoligenentaceae; genus Ethanoligenens. The sequence goes on along the minus strand of DOXU01000100.1, from coordinate 1,979 downwards.
ATTCCCCCTTCCATCTGTGCTTTTAGACCATCCTGATTTATGACGACCCCGCAATCTACAACTGCAGTAACTTTCTTTATAAATATTGACTTATCATCTTTAATAAAAGATTCAACGACGATAGCGCAGTGTGTACCGAAAGCATTATGTAGTGCTAATCCTCTGCCTAGTCCTGCAGGTAATGGTTCATTCCATTTACTGACTTCCGCTAGATGCCTTAAGACATTCATAGATCTCGGGTTATTTCGCAAAAGACGCAACCTGTATTCTAGAGGATCACTATGCGTTGCCTCAGCAAGCTCGTCTATAAAGCTTTCTACGACAAAAACATTATGCGCAGGACCAACGCCGCGCCACCATCCTACAGACACAGGGAGGTTAACACGTGTCCATGTTATGTTTATTTGAGGAAAATCATAAGGTGTATCTATGGCGCCCGCCACAGCATCGGAATCCAACTTTCCGGCAGGTAGACCTCCTGGAGCCATACGATCTACGACTGAAGGGCCGCTTACATGATGTTCCCAGGAAATGGGAAGGCCGTTCTGGCCAAGTGTCGCGCTGATACGATCATAATAGGCGGGACGGAATACATCCTGACGGATATCTTCTTCTCGACTCCAGATGAATTTGACTGGTCTGGAGGTCTGTTTGGCAAACTGCGCGGCACATTCAAGGAAATCGGTTGCCAGACGGCGACCATAACTTCCACCAATCATGTGGTTATAAATAGAAACTTTCTCTTCTGGGAGTCCCATTATGTTTGAGACTGCTGTACGAGCTTTTGTCGGCACTTGTGTGCCCATCCAGACATCGCAACTATCTGGGCGAGCATGTATGGTTACGTTAGCAGGTTCCATAGGTGTATGCGACAAGAAGGGTAATTCATAGGCTGCTTCCAGTTTCTTGCTTCGTTCAATGTGAGTGTCTTCACGATGAGTATTTTTTGCAGAAATAGTAGGCGTGTTGAGGGAGGCATCCTGAATAGATTTTCGTATATCAATAGATGAAATGGATTTTTTTTCGTCGTAATTCCATTTTACCACTAAAGCCTTTAAACCTTTTTGAGCGATCCAATAGTTTTTAGCCAAAACAGAAATATGGTCTTTTGTTTTTAATACATCTATAATTCCAGGTATTTTTTTACAAATTATATCATCTATTTTTTCTATAGTTGCTCCAAGCGCAGGTGGCCCCATAACAGCACCAATCACCATTCCAGGGATCTTTACATCAATACCGAAAACAGCTGTGCCTTTAGTTTTCGCCGGAGTATCAACGCGAGGAAAAGTCCGACCTATCAGTTTCCACTGGTCGGGTGATTTTAGTGGGACAGTTTGAGGGATATTTTGTTGCGAGGCTTCAGTTACCAGTTCGCCATATTGTATGCAGCGTTGCCCATTCAAATCTTTAATATGACCATTTTCAGCTTTCAACATATGTTGTGAGACGTTCCAGCGTGCGGCTGCAGCTGCAAGCAGCATAAGGCGTGCAGTTGCTCCAGCTTGCCGTAATGGAATCCATCCTTTGCGCACTGAACGAGAGCCGCCCGTTGAAAGAGACTTTAGAAAATTTGGCGAGAAAATATTCACATCTTGTGGAAGAGCTGTTAGAACTTCTACTGCTTCTGGATCAATCTCAAGTTCTTCGGCAATCATTATTGCTTCAGTTGTGTATATACCTTGTCCCATTTCAATATTTGGAACAATGAGAGATATTTTATTGTTATCTCCAACACATACAACACCACCAAGGGGAAGGTGCTGCGTGAGATTCAGGTCTTTTGTTCTCGTAGCTAATAAAGTTTGAGCACGAGCGGAAGGTAGTCCTGCAAAAGCAAGAATTATCCCTCCTCCTAAAAAATGACGACGTAAAAGTGAACCTAAAGCTTGATCGGCTTTTTTAACGAAAAGAGGAAACATTATGTCCGCCTATTACGCAATATGATCAATGATATTGTTAGGATATAAGAATAATCC
>DOXU01000029.1 GCA_003518885.1 Oscillospiraceae bacterium | reverse complement strand
ATCCTGCACCGTCATATCTTCATCCTCTACGGTAACAAAATCCGTAGACATTAGACTTCCGACGGTGTTTTCTGGATATTCCATCAACTCCCGGACTTCTTCTGAGGCATTCCGATCCATCTCGGTCAACAATTCCTCTACCATGTTGTTATTCAAAATATCCATGATGTCGGCCGCTTCATCGGCGGGCATTTTTTCCAAAACATCGGCTGCTTTGGAGATAGAAAGACTGTCGATCATCCGGATTTGGGCCTCTGGTTCCATTTCTTCCAGAACATCGGCTGCTTTTTCTTCATCAAGAGCGGCGAACATCGAGGCCTGGGTATTTTTATCCAGGTCTTCGATGATGTCTGCCACATCGGAAGGATGTAGCATGGAGATTTTTTCGGCCTGGGCAGTCAATGTTAACCCTTTACTTTTGGCATCCACAGTTTGCACATCATCCCATAGGATGAGGCGGCTGGGGATGTTTTTATGCATAGGTTTTAGAATTCTTTTGATTTGTTTGGCTATGCCCAGTCGGCGTAAAAGCCCTTCCATGCCAACATCCACTGCGATTAAAAAAATGCCTGTGGAGACGACGGCCAGACGTAAATCATTTACCCGTACGACTTTATGTCCGTCCAGATCGACAATTTGCTTATCTAGCATGGTATCCAATAAAGAAAGATATTTGTCGTTGCCGGAGATATCTTTATCTCGAATACTGCTGCAGAAGAAGGCGTATTGTGCCCCATCCTTGACAATGTCAATGGAAGCAATATCTAGGATTAAACCACCGCGTAGTTTGATTGCTATAACTTTTGGACGCTCAAAACTGGTGTCTACATAAAGATCAGCGATGTGGCCCACAATCCGTTTCTCACGCGAAAGATAAACGGGTCTACCCAAAATACGGCTTAAATAAAATTTGGAAGCTAAGTACATACGTCTTCCCCCTTTACGTTCCCAGTGTTTTTGAACACTGGCGAAATAGTCTCATCCAATGATACGGATATAGAAGAAATTTGTCAAGCAGTTGCCATTTTGAGCGGAGGAAGAACCTCTTTCCCGAAGATGTGTATAATACGCGTTTGAACTGAATAGAATGCATTGTCCGAACATTCTTGCGGGGAGGTTCTCACGTCGATGAATTCAATAACAAAAACAGATGCCGCGGCACATGCACGCGGGTTAAGTGAAGCGGACGCAAAAAAAAGATTAAAAAAGGTTGGGCCGAATGCTTTTCAACACGGGAAAAAAACGCACCCGGCTCGTATTCTTCTTGCACAATTTCAGGATCTTCTCATTATTATTTTGTTGGTTTCCACAGCGCTTTCGGTCTTTATGGGCGAAATGACCGAGGCGATCGCGATTTTGCTCATTGTGGTGATTAACGCGGTAATGGGATTTGTGCAGGAATTCCGTACGGAAAAAACGTTAGAGGCTTTGAAAAACATGGCAGCACCAATGGCAAAAGTTGTGCGGGACGGTGTCTCCAAACAGGTGCCGGCGGCAGATATAGTGCCAGGGGATGTGCTGGAGTTAGAGGCAGGGGATCGGATTGCGGCTGATGCAGAGCTTTTGGACAATGGCAGTCTGCAGGTAGACGAATCCTTGTTAACCGGTGAATCGGTACCAGTGGAAAAAGTGCCCGGAAAATCTGAAAAAGTTTTTATGGGGACAATGGTGAGCAAAGGAAGAGCATTTGCTCGCGTTGTTTCAACAGGAATGAACACGGAAATGGGCAAAATTGCCGGGATGATTTCCAATATCAAGCAGGAGCAAACGCCCTTGCAAAAGCGCCTGGCGGAGTTGGGAAAATATATCGCCATTGGCTGTTTGGCGGTATGTGCAGTTGTAACCATTACGGGGATCTTGCGCGGGGAAGCGGTCATTAATATGGTGATCGTGGGAATCTCGTTAGCCGTTGCCGCTGTGCCAGAGGGCCTGCCAGCCATCGTTACCATTGCATTGGCGCTAGGTGTAGGCAGAATGTTAAAGCGAAATGCGCTGATTAGGCGCTTGACCGCGGTGGAAACATTAGGTTGTGCCAGTGTTATTTGTTCGGATAAAACGGGAACATTGACCGAAAATAAAATGACAGTACGCCGTGTCTTTACCCTTTCACATGATCTTGCAGTGACCGGAAATGGATTTGACACGACGGGAGATTTTTTAAGCGGAGGACCAAAGGTCAAACCGCAAAGCTTATCGGATACGGCTTTAGCTTTGACCATTGCCACAGCCTGCAATAATGCAAGTTTGCGTTCCTCTCGTTCTGGCATTTTTCGCAAGGGAAAAATGCAAATCGTGGGCGATCCAACAGAAGCGGCTCTGTTGATTGTGGCAGCAAAGGCGGGAATTAGTAAAGAGAGCGTCGAAAAAGAGATAGAGACGCTGGCAGAGTTCCCCTTTGATTCGGAGAGAAAATGCATGTCCGTTATCGTCAAAATGCATGGAAAGACACGCCTTTTTGTAAAAGGAGCGCCCGATATTATTTTGACCAAATGTGTGCGTGCCAACACGCAAAGTGGGGATAAACCGTTAAGCAACGTATTAAAAGGGAAAATCTCACAAGCAGGGGATCAAATGGCGGAAGATGCGTTGCGGGTGCTGGCCATGGCCTGGCGGGATCTGCCAGACGGCACCAATACGGTTTCTGCTTCGTTAGAAAAAGAACTGACCTTTGTTGGGCTTGCGGGCATGATTGACCCACCACGTAAAGAGGCCTTTGCGGCGGTGAGAAAGTGCATTCGTGCGGGGATTCGTCCCGTAATGATCACGGGGGACCATAAAAAAACGGCCGCTGCAATTGCCAGAGAGTTAGGTATTTTGCACGGAAAAGATGGTGTGTTAACCGGTGAAGAACTTGATCGCATGAGCGATAAAGAGTTGGAAAAAGAAATTGGGCACACTGCCGTGTTTGCTCGTGTTTCTCCCGGACATAAATTGCGCATTGTCCGCTGCTTTAAAAAGTGTGGCAATGTTGTCGCCATGACTGGGGATGGCGTGAATGATGCCCCTGCTGTTAAGGAAGCGGATATCGGCGTTAGTATGGGAAAAACCGGTGCAGATGTCACCAAAGAGGCCTCCTCTATTATTTTGCTAGACGATAATTTTGCGTCCATGGTGGCCGCAGTAGAGGAAGGGCGGGTTATTTATAGCAATATTCGAAAGTTCATTCGCTATTTGCTTTCTTGTAATATTGGCGAAATTCTAACGATGTTTATTGGGATGTTAATGGGCTTGCCTATTGTGTTAGCACCAATCCAGATTCTTTGGGTGAATTTGGTGACAGATGGCCTGCCGGCGATCGCCTTGGGCCTGGAACCACCTGAGGAGGGTGTGATGGATAGGCCACCGCGCCGGATGGAAGAAAGCGTTTTTTCTGATGGTTTGCTTGGCATGATGCTTTTCCGTGGCTGTTTGATCGGATTAAGCACATTGGGTGCTTTTATTAGCGTGTTCCACTTGACAGGTGATCTCTCATCCGCCCGTACAGCGGCACTGTTTACATTGGTGGCTGTACAGCTCATCCATGTGTTTGAGTGTAAATCGGAGAGACGGACATTGCCGCATATTCATCTTTTCAATAATGGTTGGTTGATAGCTGCCGTTTTGGTTTCGGCTGCGTTGATGTATGCAGTAATAGGATTTCCAACACTTCGTCCAGTGTTTGGCACAACACCGCTTGGGTTGGCTTCTATTTTACGTGTTGCTGGGTATACTTGTATTGGGCCAGTGCTATCTAGTATTTTATTTGGTGGCAAAAAGAAACCTTACTATCGTGCCAGAACAAGCCAATAAAGCGGTGATCTTGACAGTTATCCATACTTATTGTTATAATCGCATTAAAGCGTGAACTGATTCTATGTGAAATAATAGAACTGTTAAGAGGATTTTTAACGGTTTTAGCATCGCGAAGGGAAGCCGGCGCGGTGCTTTTTTATTGTCAGGATTGACATCAAAGGAGCAAATAGGTTTGAGTCTGTTGGAAGTGAAAAATATATCCCAGTCTTTTGGAGATAAATTGATCTTTAAGGACACCTCTATGTCGCTGTTTCGTGGAGACAAAATGGGGTTGACTGGTTACAATGGGGCAGGGAAAAGTACCCTTTTATCTATGCTTTCTGGAACTGCCATACCAGATGACGGATATATTCGTTGGAATCCGAAAGTCCGTGTGGGCTATCTTGACCAGCAAGCTAAGTTGAAAAAAGGGCAGGCAGTACGGGATGTTTTAAAGGCGGCATTTGCTCCTCTATATGCTGCTGCGGCCAAAATTGAGCAATTAAACGAACAAATCTCGATCTGCAAAGACAAAGGGAAAATGACTGAATTACTGGAACAACTGGGCAGTAATCAGGATGTTTTAGAAAGCGGAAATTTTTATGCCATCGACAGTGAAATTGACAAGGTGGCAGCAGGA
>DOXU01000095.1 GCA_003518885.1 Oscillospiraceae bacterium | reverse complement strand
CGGTCCCTATCCGTCGCGGGCGCAGGAAATTTGAGAGGAGCTGTCCTTAGTACGAGAGGACCGGGATGGACGCACCGCTGGTGTATCAGTTGTCTTGCCAAAGGCATGGCTGAGTAGCCAAGTGCGGAACGGATAAACGCTGAAGGCATCTAAGCGTGAAGCCGACCCTAAGACGAGATATCCCACACCATAAGGTGGTAAGACCCCTTGAAGACTACAAGGTTGATAGGCCAGGGGTGTAAGTGCCGCGAGGTATTTAGCTGACTGGTACTAATAGGTCGAGGGCTTGACCATGAACAGTGTTCATTTGGTCCTTTGCAGATTGATTTCATTATTCAGTTTTGAGGGTCTCTTAACCCTAGTCGGTGATAATGACGATGAGGATCCACCCGTTCCCATTCCGAACACGGCAGTTAAGCTCATCGGTGCTGAAGATACTTGGAGGGAAGCTTCCTGGGAAAATAAGTCGTTGCCGACACAAATTAATCCAAATTGCTGTCCAGATGGAGACAGCAGACATTTTCCTCAATAGCTCAGTTGGTAGAGCATGCGGCTGTTAACCGCAGGGTCGTAGGTTCGAGTCCTACTTGGGGAGCCATAAGCGGCCGTCACCTTCTCGTGACGGCCTGTTTTTTATTTATTTTTTCCATTTGAGGTATAAATATTGGTGGATATTATTTAGTTCTCATGCGTCACCCATATAGCAACGATGAAATGATTCGGGCTTTTGGTTTGAGAGGATGAGTATGAAATAATGTGGAAAAGTAATTTAGAAACTAATGAAGATTGGCATGAGTGGGTGGATACTCGTTTGGATACACTTGAAAAAGAATATGAGTCTGAGTATATTACGGATTTAGATTTTGCTAAGTTGAACAAATTGCAGGCCCAATTGCAGAGTTTGCTGGGTGTTCAAAATAGGGATCTATTACAAGACTACACGGACAAGCTTATTGCTCTTTATAATCGCGATAGTGACTGGTTTTACAAAAAAGGTTGGCAGGATGCAACAAATTTAGCACATGATATTCCTCGTGATACTTAAGTAAGCTGCAGGGCTATTTTATTGCTTCTGCGGCTGTTTTATTTTGTTCCGTTTTAATTTATAGGCCTGTCTCGAGGAACGAAAATAATCTGGGTGCTGAATGCAGAGCTATGAATATTTAAATGATATAATGATATGATGGAAAAAGCGGAATTTTTAATTATTTATTGCTCACTATGATTAATTTTGGTCTTTTATCTTTTTGTTGACAAATAGGAAGTAAGTGATGGTGCTATCTTCGATCAAAATCGTCTGAGGTGGGCCTTTCATGTGGAGATGGTCTTATTTTATGTATTGAATATTAGATCGGATTACGATGGATTCAATTGGGCTTGAAAGCACAATGGCGGACTGAGTCCCATTGTTTTTCTATCATAATTGCATTAATTATAAGGTACGTTCGTTTTTATCATAGCCAAAAATTGGAGATGGGAAGTGTATAAACGGATGTACTTTTAAAAATGGAGATAAAAATACACCAGCTGTTGCGACAGCTGGTGTATTTTTACTTCTCTTCGAAATCCTTATAAAGAAGACTGGGTTGGACACCACGATTGTTTTGATATTTTCCGCTTTTATACGGCTGAAAGTCTCCTTTAATCGTATGAAAGTAAATTTGACAAATTTCTACATTTGGATAAATACGAATTGGTTGTATGCAGCTGATCTCTAAGGTCCAACATCCGTGAAAGCCTACATCGCCAAATCCAGCTGTAACATGCACATAAAGACCCAAGCGTCCAATTGAGGAGCGCCCTTCCAGCATAGGGACACAATCATCTGCTGCTGTGTATTCATTTGTGCTACCAAGATATAGGCGCCCAGGCTCTAAGAGGAGGCCTTCTGACGGGATGGTAATGCTGTGCGCATTATTTTTAATCTTCATATCCAATGTGGGTGCATCATAGATCAGGAGTTGCTCATTTAATGTGAGATTGTAGCTATTAGGGTTTAGAAGTTTCTCATTAAAAGGCTCAATTTCGATTGTCTTATGCAATTTTTTTTTGATTTCTAATCCGGAAAGGATCATTTTGTTCCTCCTATTTGCTTCTGTTTGTTTGGAATGATTTGGTTGCCCCTTATCGGTCTTTTTCTGGAATAGGCAAAGGAGCATAGCACATATACGATAAATATTCCAGCAGAGGCGGCGGTAACCGCTGTTCCGACAGAGAGCCCAGGCGTTTTATAAGTAAAGTGTATAGTGCTATTGCCATTTTCACATTTTACTGCCATAAATCCGACATCAACATTTTCGATTTTTGCAGCCTTACCATTAACGGTCGCACTCCATCCACTGTCATATGGAACGCTGAAAAATACAAGATTGGGTCGTGACAGCTTTATGGTGGCGGAAAATCCTTGTTTATCCGTTTTAAAGGTTGAACAGGCACTTACTGTTCGGGCCGCACTATCTGTGGCCAGTTGGGTAGTGCCAGTGTTATAGACATCAGAGGTTGGTAATGGGGAGAGTATATTTCCATACTTTTTAATCTGTGTATCATTGAGTAGAAGCCCTTTTACTAAAAGAAGATCCTTGCTTGGAGAAGCCTCATATTCTTCTTGAGTGATATAGGAAGAAAAGGTGAATCCCATAGGAATAAAATTGGTATTCCGCCACACTTTCATTCCGTTTTGATAGGAGTCAAAGACCCACCCAGTTGAGTCGATTGTGTCTGTTGCGTTTTGTTGAACAAGATATTTTACGGAAAGTAAAGACCTAAGGCCAATATACTGTAAGTCGGGGCGAGAGGCCACATCTCTTTGAATTCCCATACTACTGTAAAAATTCATAATAGAGATAGGCACCACACTTTGGAATGCCTGGATTGTTGGCCATTTCCAAAACATACCCAGGTTGTCCATACCGTTATAAACGTCAATACGTGAAAAAGGTGTGCGGGAGAGGGTTAGTTTTTTGGCGCCCTCTACTGCAGTCGTTTTATACCAAGTACCGTTTTCCCCATTTTGTTTTCCGGTAACAATAAAATAGTTAACATATAAGCTGATACTTCGTGTCAATACAGTCGTCACACGGTAAAGGAAGGCGGATGAATTCTTGGGATGGTAACGTAAGAATGCGGCCAATACAATCATGCCGCCGATAGTTATACCAACATACACCCAGAAACGACTAGGATATACCTC
>DOXU01000033.1 GCA_003518885.1 Oscillospiraceae bacterium | reverse complement strand
GAGCAAACCGAATCGATGATTTGCTAGACGGGCGATTACATTATGCGTTCGATGAGAATCTTGGCTATTTGACGGAATGCCCAACAAATCTTGGTACCGGACTCAGGGCGAGTGTAATGGTTCACCTTCCTGCTCTTACAAGAGCTGGTTCGTTGCCAAGCTTGACACAAGCCATGGCAAAGATTGGCTTTACAATCCGATGCCTTTATGGAGAAGGTTCCAAAGGAATGGGCTCGTTTTACCAAATTTCCAATCAGGTAACACTCGGTCTTTCTGAAGAAGCAATCTTACGTTCTTTGTCCGGCGTGATTGGGCAAATTATCAGCCAGGCACGTACTATGCGCAGTGAATTCAAAAACATGGGTCCTGTATTTGAGGATGGCATTTTTCGAAGCTTTGGCATTCTTTCAAATGCCAGGATGCTTACTTCAAATGAATTTATGGCATTGATTTCGGATGTGCGTTTTGGTATTACAATGGGGATTATTAAAGCGGTTCCGCTTGAGGTCATTAATACTTTGCTATGTGAAGTACAGCCGGCAACTCTTCAGACAAAAGAGAACCACCCCATGAATGAACAGGAACGAGATGTTCTTCGCGCACAAATTGTGCGAGAAGCGCTCACGAATGCGAATGTTGGCGAAAGCAGAAATGCCTGAGGGAGGAAATTATGATGTTTGATAAATTTACAGAAAAAGCGGCGGCGGCCTTAAATTTGGCACTTGAAACTGCCCGCGATCTTGGGCATGCATACGTTGGAACAGAGCATATTTTAATTGGCCTGTTACGTGAAGAAAGTGGCGTGGCAGCAAAAGTCTTGGAGCAACATGGTGTACGTGTTGACCAAGTGACCCGTTTGGTTGTGGAGGCGGTAGGCAGAGGTAGCCGTCCGTCCCATGTAACGGCACAGAATCTTACGCCACGCGGAAAGCATAATATTGAGCTTGCCTATATGGAGGCACAGAACCTTGGGCATGGGTATGTAGGAACAGAGCATCTTTTGCTTGCTTTATTAAGGGAGACAGACAGCGTTGCCGTTGCTGTGATGGTTCGCTTAGGCTGGGACCCTCAGGCCCTGTATGAGGATATCTTACGGGCAGTAGGCAGCGGAGCCAATCAGCAACAAGGAAAGGCAGCAGCAGGCGGCGGTGCTGGCGGCGCTCATTCCGCCCAGAACAATAGCAACAGCAATACACCAAATTTGGATCAATTTAGTCGTGATCTAACGGCTTTGGCTAAAGCTAGTCGATTAGATCCTGTTATCGGGCGAGCAAAAGAAATCGAAAGAGTGATTCAGATCCTTTCTCGTCGTACGAAGAACAATCCATGCCTAATTGGTGAACCAGGTGTCGGGAAAACAGCAGTTGCAGAGGGTTTGGCTGAAAAGATTGTTGAAGGCCGTTTGCCTGAGACATTGAAGGACAAACGTGTTGTCTCTTTGGATTTGACGAGTATGATTGCAGGTACAAAATATCGTGGTGAATTTGAAGAACGCATCAAAAACGCTCTGGAAGAGGTGCGTAAGGCCGGCAACGTGATTCTATTTATTGATGAATTGCACACAATTATTGGAGCAGGTGCAGCCGAAGGGGCTGTGGATGCAGCAAACATTCTGAAGCCAATGTTGGCTCGGGGTGAAATTCAGGTAATTGGGGCAACGACTCTGAATGAGTACCGGAAGCATATTGAAAAGGACGCTGCGTTAGAGCGTCGTTTTCAACCAGTAACTGTTGGTGAGCCAACAAAAGATGAGGCTTTGCAAATTCTGAAGGGTTTACGTGATCGATATGAAGCCCATCACAAAGTGCGCATTACGGATGAGGCTCTTGAAGCGGCAGTCAATCTTTCAGCAAGGTATATTTCGGACCGTTTTCTTCCAGATAAGGCAATTGACTTAATGGATGAGGCAGCCAGCCGTGTACGTCTTAAAGTTTTTACAGCACCACCAGATTTGCGTGATCTGGATGAAAAGCTTAAAAAGATGGCGGAAGAAAAAGAGTCCGCTGTAAAATCGCAAGATTTTGAGCGTGCAGCAAAGCTTCGCGATGAAGAAAAAACTTTGAAAGAGCAAATGGATACCGCTAAAAAAGAATGGCTTTCCACCAATGCGAGAAATGTCAAAGAAGTTCGCGAGGAGGACATTGCCGAAATTGTAGCCGGGTGGACCGGTGTTCCCGTCAAAAAACTTGCCGAAGAGGAAAGCGAACGCTTACTTCATATGGAAGATGTTCTGCATAAGCGTGTAATTGGACAAGATGAAGCGGTGTCGGCTATCGCAAGAGCAATTCGACGTGGGCGTGTTGGTCTTAAAGATCCAAAGCGTCCAGTAGGTTCCTTCATCTTTTTGGGACCGACAGGTGTCGGCAAAACGGAGCTTTCTAAAGCGTTGGCAGAGGCTTTGTTTGGCGATGAAAGTGCGATGATTCGGATTGATATGTCCGAATACATGGAGAAGCATACCGTGTCGCGGATGGTTGGTTCTCCTCCGGGATATGTTGGTTATGACGAGGGCGGACAACTTACGGAAAAGGTTCGTCGCAAACCATACTCTGTTATTTTGTTTGACGAAATTGAAAAGGCGCATCCGGATGTTTTTAACATCTTGCTTCAAATTTTGGAAGATGGTATTCTAACCGACTCGCAAGGGCGTAAAGTGGACTTCAAGAATACCGTTATCATTATGACTTCTAACGTTGGTGCCCGTATGATCACTGATAATCGGCGCTTGGGTTTTGCCGATGCGAACGAGGTAGTTGGTACAACAGATCGGGAAATCAAAAATGATGTTATGGGTGAATTGAAGAGAACATTCCGCCCAGAATTTCTTAATCGAGTGGATGATATCATTGTTTTCCATCAGCTTACCAGTACGGACATTGGAAAAATATCCGGCCGTATGTTAGAAGTTGTGGCAAAACGAATCAAAGATCTTGGAATTGATGTGGCATTTTCAGATGAGGTAATTGCCCACATTGCAAAAGTGGGGTTTGATCCAGTATATGGGGCTCGTCCATTGCGTCGCGCAATTCAGTCTCAAATAGAAGACCGCTTTTCTGAAGAAATGCTGGAAGGCACGATTAAAGAAGGCGATTCGGTGCAGGCAATCATGAAAAATGATGATGTTATGTTCGAAAAATCTGTAGCGGAGAGCGCTAAGCAGACCGTCTAAAAAACAAAAATGGAATAAATAAAAGGTCCGGCATTCGTATATTTATACGGATGCCGGATTTTTTGGCTTTTTATCCCGAAATGAAGGAAAAAACGAGCTTGACAATACCCCCTGTGTAGATTTAAAATAGTAGTATGTAAGTGTATATTCGTTTTATTCTATAATTTTGACACACGGGCTTTGTAAGTTTCATCTCTTTATATATGATCGTAATGTTTCACAGTACACGACTGAGAGTGTAACTGAAGGTGCAAAACTGCATATAAAGAAATAAAAGACGGCCTGTGATCGTACAAGGCAAGGGGGTGCAGTGAACCAGCATGAATACAATCGGGGTTGTCGTTCTTGTAATTGTCTGTGCTGTGGGTGGATTTCTGCTAGGCATGATTATCCGGAAACTCAGCGCAGAAGGTAAAATAAAATCGGCAGAAGAGGAAGCTCGCCGCATCGTTGATGATGCATTAAAAGAGGCTGAAAACAAGAAAAAAGAAGCAGTGCTTGGGGCAAAAGATGAGCTACATAGAATGCGGGGAGATGCGGAAAAAGAAATCCGTGATCGTCGCAGTGAGGTGTCGCGCCAGGAACGTCGTCTTATTCAAAAAGAGGAATCTGTTGATCGAAAGTTAGAACAACTTGAGCAAAAAGAAGAAACCATAAGTAAAAAGAATAAGACTGCACAAGAAAAATTAGACCAGGCAGAAGATGTAAAGAAAGAACAGCTTGTTGAATTAGAACGGATTTCTGGATTGACAGTTGAACAAGCTAAAGAATCGCTGCTCAAGCGCCTGGAAGATGAGCTGGCGTATGAAAAATCTATTCGTATTAAAGATCATGAGCAAGAAGTAAAAGATGAATCCGATGCACATGCCCGCGAAATTATTACAACAGCAGTG
>DOXU01000091.1 GCA_003518885.1 Oscillospiraceae bacterium | reverse complement strand
TACCAAATCCAATACCGATCGCCAAAACTAGAATAACGATAGAAAATAGGAGTCTTTTCTTATGCATATTATCGACCCTTTCAGCACGTAAACGTCTATCTCACGGATTAGATGTTTTAATAGAATGTTTCCCAATTTTTCCTTTTGTAATCAAGAAAAGAAAATTTTGTGCTGAAAATGAGAATAAATAGTAGGCAAAACCGGTTCCAGTTGAAAAATCCTTCAGGGGAATTGCATCTGGTTTAAGGGCGAAAAATTTTCATCTCATGTTAAGGAGACGCTATCGTCGAGGGCACTGGTGCTATGTTCATTCATTTCCTGTTCATAAACATGGCCTATGATAACCAAGAATAGGCATCCTTTTTTGCAACGGAAGAACTTTTAAAGCATTTTATTTGTGTTATTCTGGAAGGGATACCCATTTTGCGTAAACAGGCAAAATACAGACTATGGTAGCTTGTTGTTCGATTTATTTAAAAAGTATGACATTTAGACAGATAGAATAGGGAATGCCTTTGAATAACAGACTGTTTTGATTATACATATTGTATTAACTTGAGGATGCAATAACATATTCGGACAGAATATTCGAAGATTGATCACCATGCGCCTATTTTTTCATTATGATACGGTAATTCGTTGAATTTGTATTTTATATGCTAAGGACTTTATGGTAAAATAGATAAAGTATGACTTTATTACAGATAAAATATAACAGGGGGTTCAAATGGCTGTACTGTTTAAGGGAATTCGAAACTATTTAAAACGTGCGGATTTGTTTCTAATTCTCGTTACCTTGCTTTCTGCTGGGTTTGGATTTTTGCTTATTTATAGTGCTACCGGTGGATCGGGGCGTACTGTAAGGATGCAAGTTGTCTCTTTAATTATTGGACTTGCTCTTATGGTTGTGATATCGAAAATTGATTATCATGATATGGGGAGGGCGTGGAAATTTCTTGCGGTCGCTTGTATTTTGATTTTGATTTTAACGACGGCAATTGGTTCTTCCAGAGCGGGTTCACAGGACCGTGCGTGGATTCATATCGGATCACTCAGTATTCAGCCTTCTGAGTTTATTAAGATCGCTTTTGCGATTACTTTTGCCAAGCATTATGATCTGATAAAAGAGCGGATAGATTCCCCAATCAACGTATTTCTTCTTGCCATTCATGGGCTTATCCCCATGGCGATTTTGATTGTACAAAAAGATATGGGAATGATGCTAGTTTTTGGCTTAATGCTGGTCATTATGATGTTTGCCGCCAATGTAAAATTGCGGTACTTCGTGATGGCTGGTATTATCCTATTAATCGGAGAGCCGGTTATTTGGTCCGCTGTTTTAGGTGCCACGCAGAAAAACAGAATTCTTGCGCTATTTGATCCGGTGAAATACGCATCTAATGCCTATCAACAGTCACAAGGTCTTTTAGCGATTGGTTCAGGAATGCTATTCGGAAATGGGCTTTTCAAGGGAAAATTAACGCAGGGGGCTTCTTATTTACTACCCGAAAAGCAAAATGATATGATTTTTGCCGTTGTTGGTGAAGAACTAGGGTTTATCGGTTGTGTATTAGTCCTGTGTATCCTCACAATCTTTTTATTGCGCATTCTTCATGATGCTCGTCAGGCGAAAGATCCAATGGGCTCCATTATCTGTGTCGGCATATTTGCATCCTTTGCTATTCAACTGGGTGTCAATATTGGCGCGGCTCTTATGATTCTGCCTATCACAGGAATTTCCTTGCCATTTTTTAGCTCAGGAGGATCTTCCTTAATGGCGTCTTTTACAGCGGTGGGCGTTGTTCTTTCTGTTTATATGCGCAGGGATACCCATTTGTTTTATGGAAAAGAAATGCCGGAACTTTCGGGAAAATCGATTCGTTAGGTCCTAAGTAATTCCTGGAAGCGGGAGTCGTTCTGCAAAGATGAAAAATGTCGTTCTAGATCGTCACGTATTTGCGCCTTTACACCGGTGGGATCTGCTTTTATGGCGAGCTTTAAATAGTTGAGCGCTTGTTCATTCTGCTTAGTGTCGGCGTATACGGTTGCGATTCCGTAATATGACCAGGTATCATTTGGTTTTAGTGACAATGCTTTATTAAAGTTAGATAGAGAAGCATCCCACTTTTTGATTCCTTTTTGGATAAGTGCTTTATTAAAATACCCGTAGCTATAATTTGGGTTGATGTCAGTTGACTTATTAATTAGGGCCAAGCATTCTTCCGCAGCGGAATTTCCATTTTCAAAATAGGTGGAGATTCCTTTGAGGTTATATGCCCAGAAGCATTGGGCATTTTCTGCAATTGCCTGATCGCAGAGCTCGATGGCTGTTTCATATTTTCCTGAATCATAATCTCCATATGCTTGTACATAGTTTGGATCGCTCTCTGGTACCGGGAAAGAAGATGCTGCGGTTATGCTGGAGACACGGCTGGATGTCGATAGAGATCCTGTATTTTCTTTTTTGGTAGTAGAACACGATGATAGAACCAGAGAAGAGAGAAGGGCAATGCAGCCAACTGCCAGTATTGATTTTCGCACGATAAAATCTCCTGTCTAAAAAGAACAAGGAAAAGGGCCTATGTGAATGATCACATGGCCCTTTTCCTTGTTTTATTCGTTATTCTTGCATTCGGAAAATCCCCATGCAAAATTATTTTGCCTTATTGCTAACGGTTTCCTTTTTCGAGGCTTCCTTTTTGAGGTGGGTCTCATTGGTTTCCCAGAGCTTATCAGCAGTCTTTTTCCATTCCTGGGAGATATCTTCACATTTTGCTGTTACTTCTTCTGCACTCTCGTTATCCTGATACTGTGTGGAATGTGCATTTGAGCGATTAACCATACCACGCAACTTTTCTGGATTATCAAGAAGTGGGCAAGGACGCAGCATGTTATCATTAAATGGCTGGCCTTTTTTATATTCTTGGAAGAGTGGGGACTGTAAAGCTTCCACTAAAGTCTGTTCTTTAATATTTGCGGTTGAGTAATGGATGAAGGCGCAAGGCTCAACATCGCCATTTGCATTGATATGGAGGTAGACACGACCACCGGCGAGGCAACCATCAACATATTCGCCATCGTTCCAGAAGTCAAGCACGAAAATTGGTTTAGAACCATTGTGTGCATTTGTGCCACGGAATTTGCGCAGCTGATGATACATAAATTCACGCTGTTTTGGTGTAGCCAACAAATCGGTTACAGCATCTTTGCCAATTGGCATATAGGTGAAGTACCAACCAAATGTGCAGCCTTTTTCTACCATCAAATCGATCCACTCATCACTGCCAACAACTTCGGTGTTTTTGCTGTGATAGCATGTGGAGAAACCAAAGATAATGCCATGGCGATGCAAAATATCCATTGCCTGCATTACTTTCTGGTAGGTACCTTTACCACGACGCATATCGGTTTCGGCCTCAAACCCTTCTACGCTGATGGCAAAGGCGAAGTTTCCTGCCTCTTCAATGGCAGCTGCGAATTTTTCATCGATCAAGGTGCCATTTGTAAAGGCCAAGAACATGCAATCTGGATTCTCTTGTGCCAGACGGAGAAGATCATCTTTCCGAACCAATGGTTCACCGCCGGAGAAGAGATACATGTAAATGCCCAGTTTTTTACCTTGCGAGATAACACTGGCCATTGTATCATAATCCATTCCAACACGGTTTTCATATTCTGCAGCCCAACATCCAGTACATTGCAAATTGCAAGCTGTGGTTGGATCCATCAAAATGGCCCATGGCACATTACAATCATATTTTGCTTTACTCTTGTCAATGATAGAGTTACCGACGATACCGCAATTGACAATAAAGTTTGTCAGGAAGCTTTTTTGGGTATTTTTGTTCAGTTCACCAAAGAAACGCTCCATCAATTTGTACCAATTGCTGTCAGGGTCGCTGACCACTTCTCTAAAAGTGGAGATCATTGGAGCATAGCTCGTTTTAGTCATTACTTTTTCAGCCCAGTTAATCATCTTATTCAGATGATGCATGGGGTCCTTATCAACATATTTATACAATTCGTTGAGGACTAATTTACTTAGGACTTGTTTCGCGTTAATCATGTTTGTTCCTCCCCAAAACGGTTTCAGTCGACCGCCCAGTCGGGCTGTTATCTGAATACAGCAGGCGGCTGAATGCTTTTGAAACCGCATTCACCTATGCCTAATTACAATCATTTCAATCAAGCGCAATTATACTATCGTTTATCAACTAATGCAAGTTATTCGTAAGTTTTGCATTCAAATTTGTGAAGTTGCACACAAAAAAGAGTATTTTAGGAAAACTATCGTGATTCATGCTTGAAGCATCCTCCGTATTTTGAACTGTTCCGATCACAATATGTAGAAAATAGTTTTTTCAATATAGATTTTGTCAAAAAGCATTTTTTATGAGTGGAAAAATTTTCTGAAAACAAAAATAAAGGTAAGAAGTCTATTTTATAAAAGTGAATGAAAATTCTATTAAAACGCAGATTTATCC
>DOXU01000043.1 GCA_003518885.1 Oscillospiraceae bacterium | reverse complement strand
TTGTGATACAGCGGGCCGGCTTCATAATAAGAAGAATTTGATGGATGAGCTGGGCAAAATTTCTCGTGTCATCGATAGAGAGCTGCCAGATTCGGCGCGGGAAAATCTGCTTGTACTTGATGCCACAACAGGACAAAATGCGGTTGTCCAGGCAAAGCAATTTAAAGAGGCGGCTGGTTTGACAGGAATCGTCTTGACGAAATTAGATGGAACCGCTCGTGGTGGTGTAGTTTTGGCCATCAAACAAGAGCTGGGGATTCCAGTTAAATATATTGGTGTAGGAGAGCAGATTGACGATTTGCAACCATTTGATTCCAAGGCATTTGTGGACGCGCTTTTTGCTCAGGAAGAAACAGAGATAAAAGGTGAGTGAAACATGACATTTATAGCTGCGACAGGTAATCCGGGAAAATTAAAAGAATTTGTTCGGATTTTGACACCACTGGGCCATCAGGTTTTGTCACAAAAAGAAGCAAATGTTCATTGTTCTCCTGAAGAGACAGGGCATACCTTTGAGGAAAATGCCCGTATCAAAGCAAGAGCGGTCTGTGATGCGACGAATATGCCAGTGATAGCAGATGATTCGGGCCTTTGCGTTGATGCATTAGATGGCGCACCGGGAATTTACTCTGCACGTTACGCAGAAAAAAATGCAACCGATCGTGATCGCATTAATAAGTTGTTATCCGCTTTACGAGAGGTTCCCGAGGGAAAAAGAACAGCCCATTTTGTTTCGGTAATTTGCTGTATTTTTCCGGACGGGCGCGAGATTGTGGCGCGGGGTGAATGTGAGGGAACAATCGCTTTCGCCCAAGATGGGGTAGATGGTTTCGGTTACGATCCAATTTTTGTTGAAAAATCCACGGGAAAGACATTTGCCAATCTTTCGGCCAGCGAAAAAGATGCTGTTAGTCATAGAGGAAAGTCGATGCGCGCATTTGCAACCGATTTAATAAAAATGAAAAAGTGAAATCAGACGGAGGATATTGAATGATCAGTTCAAAACAAAGGGCGAAATTAAGAGGAATGGCCAATACGGCGGAGACTCTGTTTCAAATTGGAAAACAAGGGATTAACGATAACTTGAAGAAACAAACGGCGGATGCGTTGCTTTCACGGGAATTGATTAAATTGCGCGTTTTAGAAACAGCAGATGTAACAGCTAGAGAGGCTGCTGGTATCTTAGCTGAAGAGCTGGGCGCTGATGTCGTGCAGGTTATTGGTACGCGTTTCATTCTCTATAAGCCCAATCCAAAACATCCGGTTATTCGGATCTAATAGGAGGGGGGGCAGCTTGAAAAGAATCGGTGTTTTTGGTGGCACATTTAATCCCATTCACAATGGGCATTTACATTTGGCACGGGCCTATGCAAATGTGCTACGATTAGATTTGACTTTACTTGTGCCCACTTTTGTTCCTCCGCATAAAACGTCGATGGGTTTGCTTTCGGCGCAGGATCGTTTGAAAATGTGCCAATTAGCAATTGATGGAATGGAAAAAATGGCGGTTTCCGATATTGAGATTCGCCGGGGCGGTAAAAGTTATTCGGTGGACACATTACATGCATTAGCCAGGAAATATCCACAGGCTTCGTTCTATTTTTTAATGGGCGCCGATATGTTTTTAACAGTAGAGGAATGGCATGATTTTCCCGGGCTTATGCGTGCGGCTACACTTTGTGCAGCGGCACGGCATGAGGGAGAACTGCTTCCCTTGCGACAACATGCAGAAATGTTGAAGAAAAAATATGGGGCACGTTGTTGTATTGAGAAGATTCCCGTACTGGATGTTTCCTCCACACGAATTCGTAAAGCGCTAGCGTGTGGAGAGGATGTGCAGACTCTTTTGCCCAATCGCGTGCAAAAATACATTCGTAGAAATGGGTTATATCGTATGAAAGGAAGGGGCTGAGCAGGCAGATGGAAGAAAACATGAAAACGAAAATAGAGTCATTTAGAAGTTTACTACAGGATCGGTTGAGTGAAGAGCGTTTTACACATTCAGTGAATGTATCAGCAAAGGCAAAAGAGTTGGCTGAACGGTTCGACCAAGATCCTGAACGGGCAGAATTTGCCGGTTTGGTTCACGATATTACCAAGGAGTTGAGCGCTGAAGAACAGTTGCAAACCATTGCAAAATATAGTATACTTCTTGATGATGTCGAACGCGTTTCTCCCAAGCTATGGCACGCTATTACAGGCGCCGCCGTGCTTGAACATGAGTATGGTATAACTGATGCGGCGGTTATTGATGCGGTCCGGTGGCATACTACTGCCCGTAAAGGTTTGCCACTTTTAAGTAAAATCATCTATCTTGCCGACTGTATCTCAAAAGAAAGAGATTTTCCGGGAGTGGATGCCGTACGTGCTGCGACAGAACGCTCGCTTGATGCGGGTTGTCTGGAAATGCTGACCATATCGATCAGGCAGCTTTTGGATAAGGGTGCCTTATTGCATTTGGGAACGGTGGAAGCTCGGAATGAATTAATGGAAATAAAATGAGTTCGCCAGCCGGCGGCGCACAGGCAGGCTGCCCGTGCGCCGCTTTTTTGCAGAATAATGCAAAAAGGGTAGAAACTATTATACAATATTTGAAATAGAAATGGGGAGGCGGTCACACTGACCTCAAAACAATTATTAGAAAAAGCGGTAGAGGCATTGAGCAGTCGTAAAGCGGAGGATCTTACAGCAATCGGCATTGGTAATATTAGCATCATTGCGGATTATTTTCTTTTGGCTTCCGGGAATAGTACAACACAGGTTAAATCACTTGCTGATGAGGTAGAGTACCAATTTACGCAGGCAGGAATTGAACCGTTGCGTGTAGAAGGTGGTCGAGGAGCTACCTGGATTGTTTTGGATTATGGTGGGCTGGTTGTTCACATCTTTCATAAACAAACGCGTGAGTTTTATAATCTGGAGCATCTTTGGGCAGATGGCGAACGGATTGATATTCAACAAATGATAAAGAAAGAGGGCTGAACCTTGCATTACGATTTTGCCGCGATTGAGAAAAAGTGGCAGCAGATTTGGGAAGAATCCGGCATTTTTCACGCCAAAAATGATTATTCTCTTCCAAAATTCTACGCGTTAGTAGAGTTCCCTTATCCGTCTGGACAAGGGCTGCATGTCGGTCATCCCCGTTCTTATACGGCTTTGGATATTGTTGCACGTAAAAGAAGACTGGAAGGCTATAATGTGCTTTATCCAATGGGATGGGATGCTTTTGGCTTGCCAACTGAAAATTTCGCCATTAAAAATCACATTCATCCCGAAATTGTCACAAAGAATAACGTGGCACATTTTAAAGCGCAGTTGCAATCGCTTGGTCTTTCATTTGATTGGTCCCGTGAGATCAACACCACAGATCCAGCTTATTACAAATGGACACAGTGGATTTTTCTGCAATTGTTCAAAAAAGGGCTCGCTTATAAAAAAGAGATGCGTGTGAATTGGTGCCCTTCTTGTAAATGTGTATTGGCAAATGAAGAGGTTATCAATGGTGCTTGTGAGCGGTGTGGAAGCCCGGTTACTTATCGTGTAAAAAGTCAGTGGATGTTGAAAATCACAGCATATGCACAGCGCCTGATTGATGATCTGGACAATGTAGATTATATTGATCGTGTGAAGGTCCAGCAAAGAAATTGGATTGGACGTTCTACCGGCGCAGAGGTTCGTTTTTCCACTACTGCAGGAGACGAGCTGACTATTTACACGACCAGGCCAGATACACTTTTCGGGGCAACTTATATGGTCTTGGCGCCGGAGCATCCTATTTTGAAGAAATGGGAAACGCGTATCAAAAACCTGGATGAAGTAAAGGCTTATCAGGATGAGGCGGCGCGCAAATCGGACTTTGAACGCACAGAGGTACAGAAGGATAAAACTGGTGTAGAGATTAAAGGAGTGCGTGCCGTTAATCCTGCAACGGGAAAAGAAATTCCTATTTTTCTTTCTGATTATGTGTTGGTCACTTATGGTACAGGTGCCATTATGGCTGTTCCCGCACACGATGAGCGTGACTTTGCATTTGCCAAGGTGTTTCATCTGCCGATTACAGAGGTTGTTGCTGGTGGAAATGTGGAGAAAGAAGCTTTCACAGATTGTGCTAGCGGTACCTTAATCAATTCAGGATTTTTGAATGGATTAGCAGTAGAAAAGGCAAAAGAAAAAATGATTTCTTGGCTAGAAGAGAAAAAAATCGGACAAGCCAAGGTAAATTATAAATTGCGTGATTGGATTTTTTCTCGTCAACGGTATTGGGGTGAACCCATTCCTATTGTTCATTGTGATAAATGTGGACAGGTGCCTGTACCAGAGGATCAATTGCCGATTCGGCTGCCAGAGGTGCAGTCTTATGAGCCAACAGACACAGGAGAGTCTCCTCTTGCGGCCATGACAGATTGGGTCAATACCACTTGCCCGCATTGCGGTGGCCCAGCTAAGCGGGAGACGGATACGATGCCACAATGGGCAGGTTCATCCTGGTATTTCTTGCGGTATACGGATCCACATAATGATAAAGAATTGGCGTCACCTGAGGCACTGAAATATTGGATGCCGGTGGATTGGTATAATGGTGGTATGGAGCATACTACTTTGCATTTGTTGTATTCCCGTTTTTGGCATAAAGCATTGTATGATATTGGTGTTGTGCCAACTGCAGAGCCTTATCAAAAGCGAACAAGTCATGGGATGATTTTGGGGGACAACAATGAGAAAATGTCCAAATCCCGTGGTAATGTGGTTAACCCTGATGAGATGGTTAAGCAATATGGAGCGGATACCCTTCGCGTCTATGAAATGTTTATTGGTGACTTTGAAAAGGCCGCACCATGGTCTGACCAAGGTATTCGTGGTAGTAAACGCTTTTTGGATAGGGTTTGGGCTTTACAAGAACGACTTTTGACGGGGGATACATATCGTCCTGAATTTGAAAGTTCAATGCACAAAACCATCAAGAAAGTCACGAATGATATTGAAGCAATGAAATATAACACAGCCATTGCTACATTGATGACGTTATTGAATGCTCTCGTGAAAAAAGGGGTAACATATGGCGAATGGCGTACCTTCTTGGTGCTCTTAAATCCGTTCGCGCCCCATATTACAGAAGAACTTTGGTGTGCAACAAAGCAGAAGGGTTATTTGCATGAGCAAAGCTGGCCTACTTATGAGGAAGCTAAATGTGTGGATGCTCGTGTGCAGATGGCTGTTCAAGTGTGTGGTAAGCTGCGTGGAACAGTCGAAATGGATGCAGATGCAAGCCAGGAAGCTGTGCAGGCAGCGGCTATGGAATTGAAGCGCGTGCAGGACCAGTTAAAAGACAAGAAAATTGTAAAAGTCATTTATGTTAAAGGACGACTGATTAATATTGTTGCGAAATAATCGAATTTCATTATTTTGCAATAAGAAAACCCCATTGCTTATCCGTAAAGATAGGCAATGGGGTTTTTATTAAAAATAAAAGGGGGAGTCAATACTAAATTTATCTCTGTATTATGCACCAGCGTGTGCAAGAAGTTTTTCTACAGAGGCTAATTTCACACAAAG
>DOXU01000103.1 GCA_003518885.1 Oscillospiraceae bacterium | reverse complement strand
TTCTCTGTTCAAACGTCACAATTTCAGCGCTTCAATGGTTGGCTTATTTCTTGCAGGCGTGGCAACTAATGGGCCTATGCTATTACTTCCTCTCTTTTTCCAAAATCTACGAGGAGAATCCGTTGCCATTGCTGGTCTGTCCCTACTTCCACAAGGAATTGGCATGCTTTTAGCCAGACCGCTCATTGGACGCTTAATCGATCAAATTGGTGCTCGCTTTGTGTCTCTTGCTGGGCTAAGCATCACTCTCTTGGGTTCGATTCCCTTTATCTTTTTTGATCAACATAGCGCTTATTGGCTATTAATGCTCATTCTTTTCATACGTGGAATCGGAGCTGGAGCTATTCTTAGCCCACTCATGACAGACGCTTTTGTAGGAGCCGATCATCGACTTTCATCTCAAGTTTCCATCGCAACCCGCATCATCCAAAACGTTGGAGGTGCATTTGGTTCGGCCATGCTTGCAACAATCGTAGTAAATTACCAAAGCCAGCACAGTCATACGCTGAACCATATTGCTTTCAGCTACCAGCAAGGCTTTCTTTGGGCCGTTATCTTCACCGCAATTCTAATAGTGCCTTCCCTGTTCTTAACAAACAAATTGAAGAGGCGTCACATTTAATTTGTGATGGTATTGGCTTTATATCACGCGGAACATTTGCTTGTATTCCACAAATTCAGCTTAAGCCCTTATATAAAAATCCCCTAAGTACTATCTTAGGGGATTTTTATATAACTTGTTTTCCAGAATCACAATTTCATTGTGATTAGCATTCGCTCAGTGAATGCTTAAAAAATCAGTGACCCGATATCGCTATTGCTTTCTGTAAGACTGACTACTCGTTCGATTGTTAAGAGGCTTTGATTTCTGAATAAAACCATTCAATCACCCAGTGGATTCTACTCCCCCTTATTCCATGCACGAAAATATAATTGATGGCCTCTCAATTTTTTAGCAGGTTCATGCAATCGGGTATGCTACGACAAAAACAAGAGCTTATCCAGATTAACTTGATGCTGATCGCACCAATAAAAAACGGGTTAAACCGTGACAATGGTACAATGCTGCAAACAGTCTCCAAAACGGAATATAAAAATTTGAGGCTATGAATTGGAAACCAACATATTACGGATTGACATCATCCAGAAAAAGTGCTAGAATCCTAAATATAGTTAGCCGGCTAATTATATTTTAAGGAGAAATCTAATGGAAAGCTTTAGTTTTGTTGATCGCCCTGATAATCAGCGGCTCAAACTAATGACAGATCTATATTCAAAGGGAACTCCAGAAGTATCCAAATTGTTTATTGATTTTCAATGGACATACCGCAATATGCAAAAAGTTTATGATCATGCGCTGAACAAACATGGTTTGAGTGAATCGAGATTTATTATTTTAATGTTTTTAAAAAATGCTCCGAACCATGAACTATTGCCATCCGTTATTTCCGAAAAATTAGGGGCGACCCGAGCAACCGTCAGCAAATTGTTGAAAGTGATGGAAGCAAAAAAATGGATTACAAAACGTGGTTCAACTACCGACAAACGTACCATTTCTGTCCAGCTTACAAAAGCAGGAAATACAGTTTTAGAAGATTATTTGCCAGAAAATTTCAGCGTAATTGAATCATTGTTTGGGAATCTATCAAAAGAAGATCTTATACAATTTTCAAACCTGTTAAACAAAATCCAAGAAGGTACGCAAAAATGCACCAGAGAATTAGAAATGGGGAAATAATCTATGCAAACAAAGAAAATTGAATTATTGGAAACCTTCCTAAGCTTATATATTGATCATTTTACTGTTTTAAAACATTTGGAAACAGACGGTTCCCCTTACGTTATATTAGATATTCGGAATGCACCAGCAAAGGTGAAAAAAGATCAAATTAAAGGGGCTATTGCTATACCCGCAAAAGATCTGGCAAACCACCTAAATGAACTGGACAAGAATAAGATCTATGTCGTGTACGATTGGAATGGTGGTACAACATTAGGGAAAACAGCTTTACTCATTTTATTGTCAGCCGGCTTTGAAGCGTATGAACTATCAGGTGCGATTGAAGGCTGGAAAGGGATGAATTTGCCAATTGAAACCTTGTAACAAATATTCATCAGAAGACATGAGCGAGATGCCTGAGGGTAATTAAAGCAAATAACCTATTTGCCCCTTTTACTTAGTCGGAGACAGAAAATGTCTCCGACTTTTTGCAGCCAAAAGCCTCACCGATTGCCTTTTTACACATTTTATCTGTAAAATTAAATAGTTTACCAAAGGTGACCATGCCAGATTACCCTCTCAAGCTCTTGGCCATCTCTCCATAGACGCTACTCCCATTATCCATGACCCACCTTATCTCTAAACTAAAATGCCCATCAAATAAGCGTGCAAGCTGCTTATTTGATGGGCATCATTACTCTATTGATTGGAGCTGTATCAGCCTAGCTCTTCTAAAAGTCGATCGACTAACTTCATCTCCATGTGAACCGGCTCATCGTCTGCAACTTATTGGCAGGCGTAAACTATGAATAGAAAATGATGGCGCCCTTTCCAACGCACTGTTTCCAATTTGCGATAAATTGATCAAGCCTGTAAAACGGAATCTCTATCAGATTATGAGGGCAAAAAATTTGCCTAGATGTTAGATCCCATCGTTGTACTTTGCCGGCATATTTCTTCTTTAGACCTGGATCTAATTAAATATCCTGACAAGACCACAGTGCCTACTATATCGGCACTCTGCAGCTAGTTAAGCCTCTAAATTAGGTCCTTGGGGACACAATTGTGCTCTGTCTCCACTAAAGTACAGTCAAATACCCTTAGCTCAATTCTATAATGAATAGACTCTAATCCATAATCAGAGCGTTCCTGCCCCCAACTTACGATCTGTCAATGCTGTTTCAATTAATGGATAGACTGTCAGAGCTGCAAGAAACACAAAACCAATATGATAGCTTGCTATTAAGGATAAGTTCATGTGCAAAAGCACCACAACCACTGTGATCAGCGAGACACCGAGTCCTTGCGCAAGAGTTTGAACCACAGCATTTAGTGTATTGGCATCCCCTCGTTCAGCCAACGGTATTTCCGCAAAGCTTAAGGCGTTATAGGCAGTCAACGCCAAAGAGCGCCCAACCCCAGAAACAAAGGCCAAAAACATAATCAATGCCGCTGGACTGGTTGGCGTCACTGCAACGAATGCTAACGCCGACAAGAGAACCAACGCAAAGGCCAGCAATAATGCACCCTTGTACCGCATTCGAGTAATAATACTCGTCGTAAATGGCTTAATTCCAATATTGCCAAGAAAAATAAATAAAACGTATGCGCCGGCCTGCACCGCTGACCATCCAAACCCGGTTTGCAGAAAAACAGTCAGCATATATGGCATCGCCCCAACCGCTAACCAGAGAAAAAATCCACCAGTTTGGGTCACCCGAAAACTTGTGATCCGCATTGAGCTCAACGAAAACAATGGTGCAGCAGTGCGACGCAAATGGGAAACACTCCACACTAAAAGGCAAACAGCGCCAATTTCAGCCAGGATAGCGAGCACAAACATACGACTTGCAGCCAGATCCCCGCCCAATAACAGTAGAGCAGAAGCCGAACCGATCAAAAGAAACCCCAGCACATCAAAATGGGGCGCCCGCATTTTCCAATCATTAGGTAGCAGCCGCAACGCAAGCACCATAATAACGACCCCAATTGGCACATTAATCAAAAAGATCCAGTGCCAGCTCCAGTTTGTCACCAGCCAGCCTCCAATAATCGGAGCGATTGCCGGAGCAATCAAGGCCGGCCACACAAAATAACTGGTCATCCGTAGCAATTCTTTTGGGGCGGTACGCGCCAAAACGATCAGCCGTGCAGTAGGCGTCATCATGGATCCAGAAATTCCTTGAACGACACGTGCTATCAACAGCCATGTAAAACTTGGCGCAAAAGCGTTGGCTAACGAACTCAAAGAAAAAATGGAAACTGCAACCAGCCACACTTGTTTTTGACCAAAGCGTTTACCCAACCAACCACTCAATGGAATAAATACAGCTACTGTGATCAAATACACACTGACTAGCAACGACGATTGCGATGACGCGATATGAAACGACTTGGCGATCGCAGGTAAAGCGGTCGTCACAATGGTCCCGTCCATAATTTCCATAAACAGGCTGGCTGCCATCACCAGTGCTATTTTCACTTGCTTAGTCATTCAGGGTCCTCCTGATGTTGCAGTCGCACCCCAAAATCTGTTGCCCACCGCAGTGCCAATTGCGCTTGAGCCAAACGTAGCTCAAATTTTCGCTGTGCGTACCAATGATCGCGCGACTGCTCAACAGCCAGCTGCGTCAACGCGGTTTGCGCATCCTTGATAATTTCGCTCTGCTCTGCGCGATATGTTGCGAGCAGCGCTAATTGGTCCGCCAATGGCAAATGCTGCATTGCATCCAATTTGATCATGTAAATTTCATCAGTGTGGGCCCCATCAGGTACAGGCTCTGCCATCAGTTCAAAAAAACGCGCCCGCCCGGCATCAGTCAATTGCATTGCTGGTTTTTCCTTCTCCGGGCCAGTAGAAACAGGTTGCAAATATCCTGCCGCTTCAAGTTTCGCCAATAGCGGATACACGACCCCATAACTAAGTTTATGGTGACGTGTCAAGCACAAAGGCATCGCTTGTCGAAGTTGATAGCCATTATGCGGTCCTTCCATTAATTCACCCAAAATAAATAATTCGTTCATTCGTCGATTCTCCCTCATACATCTAAAAGATGGTTATATCATATATCTTTTAGATGTATAATGCAACCCCTTTTCAATCAAAAATATACTATACCTAAAACAGTATTCGAGGCACAAATGAAATGATAAGAGCCATTAAAAGAAGAAAAGGTTGTTTCCTGACCACCCATCATACCTGTGACCATGTCTAACTTCCTTCAGAATTGGCCACAAATTCACACAATCAAAGGCCCCATTGGAAATTCTGTATTCAGAACCTCCAACGGGACCCTTGTGTGGAATTTTTGTATTTTATATGATTTCAACATGCCATTAATCCAACGCTTTAACCTCAATTGGCATGTTGCACGTATTTCTATTCAAGACAAACAAGCTTTTACATCCTTCGATTCTATTGTTGTTATTTTTTGAGTCTGGCATTCTTTTGGACGACATAGTCCTCAAAATATTTTTTAAATGTATCGACCTCTGTATCCATATTGGCGGAATATAAAAATTCACGATACTTTTGAAAAAAATCAGGCGCAAGTTCAGAAAAATCCATTGTAAGAAGTTTTTTAACTGTTTTATCCTTAAAACGATATTTAATTATCTTGGCCGGATTTCCCCCCACAATTCCATACGGAGAGATATCTTTTGTAACGACACTTCCTGCTGCAATCACAGCACCTTTCCCAATTGTTACACCTGAAACAATAATCGCATTTGCCCCAATCCAAACATCATCTTCTAAAACAATTGGTCCTTTTGCCTTTACATCTGCCTGATACGTTACAAAAAAAGCGTCATATGGGAAACTCAAAAATCGCGAAAAATCATGTTCACCGCCCATAAGGAAAGTGACACCATCCGCAATTGAGCAAAAATTTCCAATCTTCAATCTTTCATTTTCTGCGTTCCATGAACGAATAACCAAATTCCCATATGTGTAATTGCCAACGGATACTTTCTCCATCGGAAAAATATACTCTTTTACATTCGTCGTATTATGCGGATTTTTTTCCCGCCATTTTTTCGAAAATTGCTCAAGGGTTATATCGTTTTTCATTGTAGCTGCCCTCCAACTCCATTCTTCATTTAATGTTGTCAAATCATCCTCTTGATATAATAACCGGAAATTACTTAACCACATATATATCATATCACGCAATATCGAAATTCCCGTAAAAATTAGGATGACCGGCCTCTTATCGTCTAAGGCCATTGGTAATAAAACCAGAATAATAATCCGGCTAACCATATCATAATTTTGTAAATTCATTATCTATGTTTTAAAAAGGAAATCTACACACACCCATTATAATCCTATTAAAGTTCAAATAATTCAAGACCCTACCTATGCTAAGTTCGGTAGGGTCTTGATAGAAAGCTATTTACTTTTGTTTAAATACCGGCATTTTTATCCCTGTCAAAATACATTAACTTTACCAGAGGATATAAGCCATCAATAATTACCGATCACATTAAAACCAGAAGTAATCGCCCAAATCTGAAGGAATCAGATTGAACGATCATTTCTTAATCTACGGATTTCAGGGCTTCCAGCATGTCGACCTTTTGAATCTTGTGATTCATCAGTGCCATTACAATGAGAGAGAAGATAATGGTCAAGACTACTGAAATTAAGACATTGAGCCAGGTCAAGCCTGGGGCAACCATGGACGTGGCCGGTGGCAATACGGCCATAATGTACGCATGGAAGAGATACCCCAGTCCAAGGCCAGCGACGATCCCAACGCCAGTCAAAATATTGGTTTCACGGTAGATGTACATCAGAACTTCTTTAGGATAGAAACCCAGCACCTTCAAAGTTGATAGTTCCCGCACACGTTCGGAAACGTTGATGTTTGTCAAAGTGTACAACACTACCAGCGACAACAGCGAAGCACTGAGAATCAAGACTAAGATTAGAGTATTAAGATTACTCAAAATGTTGGTGATAGACTTCTTAGTTTCCTGTGATTGCACCGTCTGCACGGCAGCTTCGCAGTTGTTGAACTCAGCCGAGAAAGAATTGATTGTTTGGGTCGTTGCATGCTTCAGCGTTATCAGATACGCATTAGGGTTCGCTTGTTCATCGTAAACCTTCGCATAATAGGCCTTGTTCATGTAGACGTAATGGCCGGCATACATGCTTGTGATGCCGGATACTTTAATTTTATGCGCCGTCCCAGATGTGTCTTTGATCGTAAAGGTGTCACCGGTTGAGACGCCTTGCAGATTTGCAAGCTTCTGGGAGATAATCGCGCCATTGTCAGACAGCGTCAACTTCTTACCTGTTTGGTAATCACGCAGTTTGATATAGGAATCCAATTGGTTAGCAGCATCTGGGACCGTCAAGGAGATGTCCTCACGGGAATCAGAACCACTGGTCGTCGCATAGACATCAGCGAAATAGGCCGCTGTTTGGCGTTTAACTGCAGTTGAATTGGTAACTGTCTGCTTTGCTTTATCTACAGCAGCATTATTGGCATTCGGATTATAGACTGCGACTAGATCATACTGACTGATCTGGCCAAACTGACGATCCACGATCGTGTCCAAAGAATCTCGGATCCCGAAACCGGTGATCATCAGTGCCATTGCGCCAGCAACACCGATGATCGTCATAACCATGCGTCCCTTGTAGCGGAACAGGCTGCGCGCTGTTACCTTATATGAAAAGCTCAATTTTTTCCATAAGGGCGTAATCCGTTCCAACAGAATCCGCGAGCCGCTTACGGGTGGCTTAGGCAACATTAACTTGGCGGGAATAATCTTCAAGGACGAATGTGCAGCCAGCCACGATGCCAACACAGTTGAGAACAGTGCCAAGGCGAACCCAATGGCAATGTAAGCCGGGTGTAGAGCTAGATGGAGCGTATCGAAGTTAAAGTTGGCAGTGTATGCACCGAAGATGATCCGCGGCAAAACAATCAAACCCAACAGACTGCCAATAATCGTCCCAGCCAACGCCGTGCTGATGCTGTACACAAGAAATTCGCGCATGACTTCGCCTTTAGTGTAACCTAAAGCACGTAGCGTACCCATCTCGACACGCTTTTCCTCCACCATACGACGCATGGTCGTAAAGCTAACCAGGATCGCGATCAGGAAAAAGAACGCCGGGAAGGACTTGCCCAAGGCATCGAGGCGTTGAGCATCCTCACCGTAATTATTGTAACCATCGTTATAATCATTGCGGCTTTGGACGATCAAATTAACGTCGTGAAGTTGCCGCTCGCTGGCCTTGGCATCGGCCACCTCAGTCTCGGCAGTTTGAATATCAGCTTGCTTGGTCTTCAGCGTTGCACGCTGTTGATCCAACTGATTTTGCCCAGCTTCAAGTTGAGCAATCGCCGGGGCCGAGTTAGCGGCCTTAGCTTGCGTGAGCTGTGTATCAAGTTGAGCCTGCGCCGCGTCCAGTTGAGTGGTGGCTGTCTTGATATTGGCTTCACCGCTAGTAATTTTGGCTTGAGCGGTGTTGATCTGTTTATTAAGATCGTCGCGCAGGGATTGAACGCGGACAGTGTTTCGCTTGTTGAGAGTCTTCTGCAACTTATTGGTAAGAGTCGTAGCATGATGCTCGTAGGCTGTCGAATAAGCCTCGCCTTCGGTATTGGTGAAGGCTAACCGTGCCACATTAGGCTCACTACTGGAAAAAGCTGACTCAGTGACGTAGGCAAAGCCGTCCAGTGTCCCATCTCCAAGGCTGGTATTCCCCAACCTATCTTTTCTGAGATACTCCGTTGAAGTAGCAAAACCGACAACGGTAAAGGTCTTGTTTGCCAGGCCGATGCTAGCGTTAGTTTTTCCGGCCTCCAACGTGATCTTATCGCCCAGCTGATACTTGCCGTGCAACCTATTGCTCAAGACGATCTGATCGGCCGTTGTGGCCTTATGGCCTTTGGTGAGAGTCATTTTCGACAGTGTCTGCGGATTGTTCTGGATCCGGATGGCATTCTGACTTTTTTGAATGACCGCATCAGTTGTATGGCCAAATTCGACTGTTTTAATGCCAGAGAGACCGCGAATTGTGGAGCGGTCTTCAGCATTTAGCGAGACAGCTGAAGTCACTTTCGCATCTGCAAGGTGTTCGGCCGTATAGTCCTGATCCGCTGTTGTACGCATGTTAGGGCCAGTGACATTAAGACCAAGGAGAACGAAAACGCCCAACATCAAAAGCGCCGACACTGACACGAATCGTGCTAATGACATTTTGAACTCGCGGGCGATATTCCTATTTAGCATTTTCATTGATGATCGCCTACCATTCCAGTTTTGCTACGGGCGTCGGATTTTCATTGCGTATATCATCCTTGACTTGTCCGTCTGCGATCTCAATGACATGATCTGCCATCGGGCGAATCATGGAGTTGTGGGTCACAATAATCACATCTTTGCCTGATTTGCGGGCAAAGTCCTGGAACAGTTGCAGAATTTTTTTGCCGGTTTTATAGTCTAGCGCGCCGGTAGGTTCGTCAGCCAAGAGTAAATCCGGGTTCTTGGCCATTGCACGAGCGATGGCCACACGCTGCTGTTCCCCGCCGGACAGCTGTGCTGGGAAGTTCTGCGTCCGCTTCCCTAGACCAACTGCTGTCAGAGCTTCTTTTGCGTCCATCGCGTTATCGGCGATTTCGGACGCCAGCTCGACATTCTCGACAGTGGTCAAATTTTGAACTAAGTTGTAGAACTGGAATACAAAACCGACTTGTTTGCGACGGTAAGTCGTCAGTCCGCGCGAATCAAGCTTACCCAGTTCGACTCCATTCACAACTACCGAGCCGCTGGTCAGATGGTCCATTCCGCCCAGCACATTGAGGAGCGTCGACTTACCTGCGCCAGACGCGCCCACAATGATCGTCAGTTCGCCCGGTGCGATCTCGAAACTAATATCTTTGTTTGCTGTAACGGCATTGTCACCGCTGCCATATGTTTTGGTTTCATTTTGAACCGAAATAAAACTGTTCATTTGTATTTTTCCTCCAAACGGTTAATAATAAACAACGTGTTAATCAAATTACTTACACGTTCATTAAAGCATAGACAAAGCCGAATTCTATGTGCAAATTTCAAAAAAGTGTTAAGCAAAGATTGGAGGATATCATGCCAACACATCAGGAGCGAACCGCCCAGACAGACGCCGCAATCATCAACGCATTAGTGGCAGTAGGCAAAATAAAACCACTAAATCGGATCACAATTAGCGATCTGACGAGGGCCAGTGGTATTAGCCGCGGGACTTTCTATCTCCACTACCTTGATAAAGAAGATTTGGTGACACGAGTCGAAAGTCACTTCGCGGATCGATTTCAAAAATTGTTGAATACTGAAATCGATGGCTCAATGGATTATCGGGAATTAACAGAGGGCGAACCCTATCCCGTGATTGTCGATACCATTGCGCTATCAGCAGAAAACAAGGCCTTACTCTGCTTCTTGTTCGGAAGCAACGGCGATCCGACCTTTTACAAGCTCATCACAGATAAACTACAAACAGCAATTCTTGGGGAACTGCGCCGAGTCAAAGGCAGCGCTACGTTCCGAAAGGGCCTACCCCGTAACTATGCCTTACATCTCGTTACTAACACCATCATGACCATCGTGACGACTTGGTTGATGGAACAAGATGATCTGTCTCAAGATGAAATTGCAGCCGTGATTATGCGGGCACTCTACTTATCGCCTTATGAGATATTGGGGATTGAGAACAAATAATACCGTTTCAGGTTGCAATATCAATTTATTCGGTGACATTGCCTCATGTAGCTTATAATTTTATTCCCACTCAATGGTTGCTGGCGGCTTACTTGTTATATCATAGACCACGCGATTGACACCATGGACTTCATTAATAATGCGATTTGAGATCGTATCCAATATTTCAAATGGAATTCGTGCCCAATTTGCCGTCATAAAATCGCTTGTCGTTACTCCTCTTAGAGCAACCGTGTAATCATAAGTCCGGCCATCACCCATTACTCCAACAGAACGCATATCCGTTAACACAGCGAAATATTGATTAATCTTCCGATCCCATCCAGCCTTCTGGATCTCGTCACGGAAAATAAAATCCGCTTCACGTAAAATTTTTAATCTGTCTTCCGTGATTTCACCGATTACGCGGATCGCAAGACCTGGCCCAGGGAATGGCTGACGCCAAACTAAATAATCCGGCAAATCAAGTTCTTTCCCTAATGCACGCACTTCATCTTTAAAAAGAAGACGTAATGGCTCTATGATCTCTTTAAACTGCACGTGATCTGGCAAACCGCCCACATTATGATGACTTTTGATCGTAGCGGCTTCACCAAATCCAGATTCAATAACATCCGGATAAATGGTACCTTGCGCCAAAAAGTCAACCGCACCAATTTTATGAGACTCATCCTCAAAAACGCGAATAAACTCTTCCCCAATGATCTTTCTCTTCCGTTCAGGATCTGTCACACCGGCAAGTTTATCTAGAAAGCGTTTTTTCGCATTTACTCTGACAAACTGAATATCACGTCCACGAAAAGCTTCCTCAACCTCATCGCCTTCATCTTTCCGCATTAAACCATGATCGACAAAAATGCAAGTCAGTTGTTTGCCTACTGCACGAGAAAGCAATGCCGCTGTGACTGCTGAGTCCACCCCTCCAGAAAGGGCAAGCAAAATTTTACCCGTACCTACCTTTTTCTTCACATTTTCAACAGCGGTTTTGGCGTATCCTTCCATGCTCCAATCCCCAGTACAGCCACAGACTTTAAACAGAAAATTGTGAAGCATTTCCTGTCCCTTCTCTGTATGCATAACTTCTGGGTGAAACTGAACACCATAATAACCGCGTTTTTCATCTGCAATAGCAGCAACCGGGCAATTGTCTGAGTGTGCTACACTGTGAAATCCCTCTGGTAACTTATCCACAGCTTCGCCATGACTCATCCAAGTAACGGAGTTATTGCCAAGACCATCAAACAACGGGCTCTTATTATCAAAAATTGTATTTGTACGGCCGTACTCTCTCTCTCCCGCTGGGGAAACATGTCCCCCCAGATTCTGTACCATAAGCTGTAGACCGTAACAAATGCCCAGCACAGGAATACCTAGTGAGAAAACAGCTGGATCACACACTGGTGCACCTTCCTCATAAACGCTGTTTGGCCCCCCTGTAAAGATAATACCCGTTGGGTTTAACGCACGAATTTTTTCAATAGACAGGTTATGTGAGTGCACCTCGCAATATACACCGCACTCTCTTACGCGGCGTGCAATCAACTGATTATACTGTCCACCAAAATCCAGTACCAACACAAACTGATGGCTCATGCAATAACCTCCGTTTTTATGTCCCTTATTAAATCATCCATTTTTTTGAATAAAATGCACAGATATTCCACTCAGAAACACCATGCCACTCGCTATTATAACTTGTATGCATACGCTTTGCAAGTGCGCCACTTTATCCCCTTATATTTGTATCCCTTTGGATCACAGAAACCCTTTGACGATGCTCGAAATTGTGAGTATAATAAAACTGACTGGATATGTCCGTATTTTTGATAAAAAGTTTCATTATTTATCCAATAAAAGCTTTTAGAGACGAGGAAATTTTTATGCTGGATGATATTACAATCGCACATCAAACCAAAATCAACCCCATTGTCGAGGTCGCCACTGCACTTGGCATTCAAGAAGATGACTTAGACCTCTATGGAAAATATAAGGCAAAACTGAAAAACACGCTTTATCGTCAGCTTTCAAATAAGCCAAACGGGAAACTGATTTTAGTCACTGCCATCAACCCTACTCCTGCAGGTGAAGGAAAGACAACAACCACTGTAGGATTAGGTGACGCTTTACATTATCTGGGCAAAAAAGCAATCATCACCCTGAGAGAACCTTCGCTTGGTCCGGTTTTTGGGATGAAAGGTGGCGCAACTGGTGGCGGTTACGCCCAAGTTATGCCGATGGAAGATATTAACCTACACTTTACTGGCGACATGCACGCTATCACAGCCGCTAATAACTTGCTTTGTGCTATTTTGGACAACCACATTCAACAAGGAAATACTTTAAATATTGACCCCCGTCGTATTCTTTTTTCTCGGGCTATTGATATGAATGACCGGGTCTTACGTCACACAATCGTTGGTCTTGGAGGAAAAGCCCATGGTACTCCTCGCGAAGATGGTTTTCTGATCACGGTTGCCAGTGAAGTAATGGCCGTTCTTTGCTTGGCAAATGACATTGCCGACTTAAAAGAACGCTTAGGCAATATACTGATTGCATACACCTACGAAGGCAAACCTGTTTATTGTAAAGAGCTTGGGGTTGCAGGTGCTATGACAGCGCTGCTCAAAGATGCTATTAACCCTAATTTAGTACAAACATTGGAAGGGACTCCCGCTATTATTCACGGCGGTCCATTTGCAAATATTGCACACGGATGCAATTCCGTTCGCGCCACTTCTATCGGCTTAAAATTAGGCGATTACTGTATTACAGAGGCTGGGTTTGGTTCCGATCTTGGTGCTGAAAAGTTCATGGACATAAAATGTCGCGCCGCGAATCTGAAACCTGATGCTGTCGTTTTAGTTGCTACCATACGCGCTTTAAAATATAATGGTGGTGTTGCCAAAACAGATCTTACCACGGAAAATGTACCTGCTCTCAAAACAGGCCTCGAAAATCTGCGAGCACACATCTCCAATATGAGAAAATTCAATGTGCCCGTTGTCGTAGCGATTAACCGCTTTGCAAGCGATTCAACAGAAGAAATCGCCGCGGTAGAAGAAGCCTGCAAACAAGAGGGCGCCGCTTTTTCTCTCTCGGAAGTTTTCGCCAAGGGCAGCAAAGGTGGTTTAGAATTGGCACAAAAAGTTATGGAGGCTGCCGAAACTCCTTCTTCCTATCAGCCACTCTATGATTTGCATCTTAGTATCAAAGAAAAAATCGACACTATTTCAAAAGAAATCTATGGTGCTTCTGCTATTTCTTATACACCAGCGGCAGAAAAGGCGTTGGCGGGAATCGCAGCTATCGGCGGAAATCATTTACCCGTCTGCATGGCTAAAACACAGTACTCCCTCTCGGACGATCCTAAAGCTCTTGGGCGTCCCACCGGTTTTACTTTGCATATACGTGATGCAAAATTGTGCGCAGGTGCCGGATTTGTTGTGGTATATACCGGCAACGTTTTGGTCATGCCTGGCCTGCCCAAAAAACCCGCTGCTATGCAAATTGACATCGATCAAAACGGTGTTATCTCTGGACTGTTTTAAGCTATTCCAATTACA
Organism: Oscillospiraceae bacterium; assembly: GCA_003518885.1. Taxonomy (GTDB): domain Bacteria; phylum Bacillota; class Clostridia; order Oscillospirales; family Ethanoligenentaceae; genus Ethanoligenens. The sequence continues at coordinate 1,468 of DOXU01000103.1, read as the reverse complement.
CGACACAAAAGGAGAAAATTTTGACTGAAATTTGCAGCTCCTCTCCAGTGGACACGGAAATGGTGGGAGAGATGCTCGCTAAAGAACTGCATGCGGGCGATGTTATCGCTCTTTATGGGGATCTTGGCGCCGGTAAAACACACTTTGTGCGTGGGTTGGCTCGCGGATTGCAGGTTAACAGTATGATTTCCAGCCCTACATTTGCCATTGTTCATAGCTATGAAGGGCCCATCCCCTTTTATCATTTCGATATGTACCGGATTGGAAATTGGGACGAACTTGAGTCCACTGGCTTTTTTGATTACTTAGATGGCGGTGGCATTTGTGCAATAGAGTGGAGCGAAAACATTGAGAATGCCTTACCAGATAATGCGATTCATGTGCGCATAGATAAAGGACGCGATGAAAATACGCGCCAAATTACCATTGAGGGAATATCCTTCAACCATCATAATCTTGAGGAGCGGAAACAATGAAAATCTTAGCTATTGACACCTCTTCCGTCTCTGCATCCGTCGCCATTTGCGAAGACAGCTCTCTTTTAGGTGAATCCTTTATTCATATTCAGCAAACTCACAGTCAGACATTGATGCCAGCGGTCTGTGCCTTAATGAAGCAATGCGGTATTTCTTTTTCGGAGATTGATCTTTTTGCCATTACAGTTGGGCCTGGTTCTTTCACGGGTGTGCGTATTGGTATTGCAGCAGTCAAGGGCATGGCGGCCGCGTACAACAAACCCTGCGTTGGCATTTCTACTTTGGAAGCTTTGGCAGCCAACTGTCCTGATTTTTCTGGTACAGTTTGCGCTGCTCTGGATGCCAGACGCAACCAGGTTTACAATGCTTTATTTTCTGTAAGCAAAGGGGAAATAGCACGTCTATGCTCTGACCGGGCTCTTAAAATTACCGATTTGCAACAAGAGTTATTTGGAAAATCAGTACTGTTAGTTGGAGACGGTGCCCAACTGTGCTATAATGCATTTAAAGACGTCATCTCCTGTCGACTTGCGGCTGAACCTTGGCGCTTCGTACGGGCCGCAACTGTTGCTATATGTGGATACCAGGCATATAAAACAGGTCATGCTATCTCTGCTGATAAACTTGTTCCGGCCTATTTGCGGCTGCCACAAGCCGAACGGGAATTACGCGCAAAACTTGCTCAAAAACAATGACGAAGGAGTTCCATAATGATAGCCTTAGGTAGCGATCACGGCGGTTACGCTTTGAAACAAGAAGTTAAGACATTTTTAGATGAACAACATATTTCTTACCAGGACTTTGGAACAAACAGTACAGATTCTTGTGATTATCCCGATTTTGCAAAGATAACTTGCCAAGCTGTAACAAATGGAACTTGTGAGAAGGCATTACTTTTTTGCGGTACTGGCATTGGGATGTCTATTGCAGCCAATAAAATCGAAGGAATTCGTGCAGCAGCTTGCTCGGATTCTTACAGTACCAAATATACT
>DOXU01000084.1 GCA_003518885.1 Oscillospiraceae bacterium | reverse complement strand
TTTTCAAACGAAGGACGGATAACGGAGCTTAGTACGGTTTCGTGGGCTCGGAAATGTGTATAAGAGACGGATAAAAAAAGGATATGACCGTCGTCTCTAATGCATCTTGTCAAACAAATTGCTTAGCTCCATTGGTCAAAGTTGTTAATGACAAGTAGGGCATTGAAGAAGGCTTGATGACAACTGTACACGCCACTACTGCTACCCAAAAAACAGTAGATGGTCCTTCCAAAAAGGATTGGCGCGGTGGTCGTGCAGCATCCGGTAACATCATTCCTTCCTCCACTGGTGCAGCCAAAGCAGTTGGTTTGGTTCTTCCAGAAGTAAAAGGAAAACTGACTGGCATGTCTCTCCGTGTTCCAACGTTGGATGTTTCTGTTGTTGACTTAACTATCAGGTTGAAAACAGAAACCACTTACGAGGAAATTTGCAAGGAAATGGAGAAGGTTTCCAAAACCACAATGAAGGGAATCTTGGGTTACACCGAAGACGCTGTCGTCTCCTCCGATTTCATTAGCGATCCCCGTACCTCCATCTTTGATGCTAAAGCAGGAATCGGTTTGAATTCCCGTTTTTACAAATTAGTCTCTTGGTATGATAATGAGTGGGGTTATTCCCACAAGATCCTGGATCTTATTAGCCATATGTCTAAAGTGGATCATCAATAATTATTTTACTGTAAACGATAAAAAAAGGAACCGCTCTTTTTGAGCGGTTCCTTTTTTTATCTCTATTCAGATTTACTTATTGCGTATTGGAAGAATTCTCTTGATCCTCTTTCAGTGTGACCTGTGCAATCACACCATCCTCTCCTTCAATACGTTTTGTGCGCTTTGTCGCCAAAACATGTCGTGCCAACTCGACCGATGATATACTATAATACGGGTAAACGTAGAAAATGGGAATAAATAAATAACACAGAAGCCACCAAAAGATAAACGACCATTGGAATTTAAAGATTTCCCAACGAAAAGAGCGACTATACCGTACAGAAGCCTTCACGCAATCCGTTGTTTTCCGGCTTGCTTTTTCAACCAATAAGTAAACGGCAAGAAAATATCGCATGGCAATAAAGGTCAAAAACACAGAACCAACTAAGATGAGCACCATGGCGACCAAATAAAGAATAGCGGATGGTAAAGATTCGTAGCCAAGAATGAACTCATCTATGAGCATAAGTACAATTGGTGCCGCATAAACGGCCAATCCCCATAGAGCCATTCTCCAAATAATCTGTAAACCTAATAAAATACTTTTACCGTATAAACGCAGAGAGCCGAACCACCCTAAAACATCGCCAATGGGCCTTTCTTTGTTTTGGGCAAGGTGCCAATACCACTCTGTTTGCCCTGTAGTCAAAGGGGTGATGACCAAAAAAGTCACCACACAAAAGACGCCTGAAATCAATGCTGAACGTGGGTCCATATTCAGCAGCATATGGGAATCTAATTGCGGTATATGCAAGGAAGTACGCAAGGCTTTCTCTAATAAAGAGACACCTAAAACCAGCAGAACAAAAAGGAACGTAATCAGAATGGCATGCCGCCATTTTCCGGTAAGCATACGCCTTCCCTGCAATTTTGCTTGGAAACGAATTTTTGACATTTTATCACTCCATCAGCCGACACCATATTGTATCATTAGTATGCCACATATTTTAAGCTGCCAACAGCAAAATGTCAAAATTTTTCGCAAAATTCTATTTTACTCAATGTGCACTCTGTTGCATAATGGATCGATTAATCGCTGAAACGATTCCTTTCAATGAAGCCACACTAATATCACTATCGTTGCCAACACCAAAAACCGTTTTTCCATCCGGCGCTTTCAGCGCAATATAACTCAATGCCATAGAATCAGATCCCTGTGCCACAGCTTGCTCTTGATACGTTACAAAAGAATAACCGGTAATTCCTGCCTTCTCCACCGCTTTAAAGAAGGCATCTATCACGCCATTTCCGATACCGTCCAATTGGATTTCTTGCCCATGATGCATCAATACTCCAACGAAATGCACCCGTCCTTCTTCATTTTCAACATGATCAAACCGATATTTCTTCAGGGCATAAGCGGTTTCTATGTTAATATAATGCTCTTTGAAAAGGGTAAAGATCGCCTGTGGAAGCAGTTCCGTTCCTGCCACATCACTGGCATGTTTTACAATATCCCCAAACTCTGTATGCATTGCATGGGGAATAGTATACCCAAACACAGACTCCATGACATAGGCTGCTCCGCCTTTGCCAGATTGGCTGTTAATGCGGATGATTGGCTCATAGCGGCGCCCCACGTCTGCAGGATCGATGGGTAAATAAGGAACTTCCCAATATTCAGAATTTGTCTCTTTCATATAGGTTTTACCTTTATTGATGGCATCCTGATGAGAGCCAGAAAAAGCGGTAAAGACCAAATCACCTGCGTAAGGATGCCGTGGATGAACTTCCATCTTTGTGCATTCCTCATAAATCTCGCGCACTCTCCGAATATCATGAAAATCGAGCTTAGGATCAATTCCCTGCGAATACATATTCATGGCAACCGTCACCACATCCAAATTGCCCGTACGCTCACCATTACCAAAAAGAGATGCTTCTACACGTTCTGCCCCAGCAAGCATTCCCAACTCTGCTGCAGCCACACCCGTTCCTCTATCATTGTGCGGATGGATACTGATAATGGCGCTCTCTCTGTTCGGCAAATGGGTGATAAAGTATTCAATCTCATCGGCATATTCGTTTGCCATACAACACTCCACCGTGTTGGGGAGATTCAAAATAATGGGATTGTCCGGCGTTACATGCATTTCTTCCATCACGCGGGTACAAATATCCACTGCATTTTGTGGCTCAGTTGCTGAAAAACTTTCGGGCGAATATTCAAAACGGATATTCATTTCCGGGTCTGCCTTTTGGGCCAGTTCATTAATCAGCTTTGCCCCTTTAACAGCAATATCAATAATGCCTTCCATGCCCTTTTTAAAGACAACTTTTCTTTGCAATGTTGAGGTTGAGTTGTAAAAATGAATGATTACATTTTTGGCACCACGCACCGCCTCAAATGTCTTACGGATCAAATGTTCACGTGCCTGCACTAACACCTGAATGGTGACATCATCCGGAATATGCCCACCTTCAATCAAAGTCCTGGTGATCTCATACTCCGTGTCGGAAGCGGAAGGAAATCCAATTTCAATCTCCTTAAAGCCAACATCGGTTAACAAATGAAACATTTTCAGTTTCTCTTCCAGATTCATCGGCTGTTCTAAGGCCTGATTCCCATCGCGAAGATCCACACTACACCACATTGGCGCTTTGGTAAGGCGCTTTGCTGGCCACTGACGTTCTGTCATTGGCACTCCGGGAAAAGGGATATATTTCTGATAAGACGGTTTCATTCGATTTCCTCCTTTTTACATGGTAAAAAACGGCGCAAAAAACCCCACTCCTGTTATACAACAGGGGCGGGGAAATATTCCACGCGGTACCACCCTGATTCAGCAGCAAAAGCTGCTCTCAGCAGGTCTCAAGCAAGACCCGGCGTGCTAACATGCGCCAAACGTCCATTCCTCATCGGAACAGCAACTCCAGGATGAGCTATCCATTTCTGCCGCCATACCCATTCACACCAACCATGGGCTCTCTGCACGGCGAAGCAGAAATCTTTTTCCCTTCATCGTCTTTAAGGGTTCGTTATGTTTACAGCATATCAGCAATCCAAATGTTTGTCAAGCATTCCATTTTCATTTTCTATTTAGCTTGCTTACACCAGAGATCAAAGGAATAACATCATCAAAAACAACATCCGTATTGGCCGAAAGGCGTCGATTGCAATGATAGTTGCCAAAAATCCATCGGGCAAAACTGCACTTTTCACGAATGTGATCCAAATAAACTTGAAATGGGTTTAATTCTTCCTGCCAATCATCATTTACCAACATCTGTCGCATGCCCGAGGGCGCTTCGTATGTAAAGATGTAGTCAACTGTCCAGTCATTTTCAACCAAATGCTCAATACCTTCTCGCATTTCCTCTTCATTTGGCATTTCTTGGGGCCACCAACTAACACCGGCCTCACGCAATTCCCTATCTTTACTTTCCCCACCCCCAAAGGTGAAGATCTTTTTGTCATCAATTTGGTAAACCTGTCCCCGCATCAAGTGAATCAAGTTTCCATCAATAATTTGTGCCTTCCCGCCGTGCCACTCCGTAACAGGATAGGCACTTAAGAGATCGAAATTTTCATGTGCCCCATCCAAAAACAAAATCGGATAGTGCGATTTTCCCAGTCTGGTAAGTGCCTTTTTTTCATTGGCATCTCCATTCCAGATCATGCCGAAGTCGCCACATATCACGATGTAGTCTGTCTTTTTTACTTTGCGAAATGCACGTTCATCAAAATCACGAAGATCGGCATGTACGTCGCCGGTAACATAAAGCATGTCTGATCCCTTCTTTATCTATAAGATTATTATAAAATCAATATATTATGGCAGAAAATAATTTAGACTTGCCACCTGTTCTCCACCTTTAAAAAAGACACGGGGTACCCGTTTTCCAATCAAACAGGTAACCTCATAATTAATCGTATTCATGTTAGAGGCAATCTCTTCAACGGGAATTTCATCTTCGCCATCTTGCCCAATGATGGTAACTTCATCTCCGCTTTGGACCTTTTGAATCTCGGTAATATCGGCCATACATTGGTCCATACATACCCGTCCCACAATGCGTGCCCGTTTTCCTCGAATCAGGACATCCTCTTTGTCGGCCAAGGCACGCACAAAACCATCCGCATAGCCAATTGGCAATGTACCCAGACGCCGTCTAGTAGGCGTTTTATACGTCATGCCATAACTCACTGGCGTTCCAGCCGCCAGCCATTTTTCCTGGAAAAGAACGCTTTTCAACTTCATTGTCGGCAAAAGCTTGATGGGCAACGGCATTCCAAGCGATGGCGTCATGCCATACAAAATAATGCCAGGACGCACCATATCCAACTGCATTTCCGGATAATTAAGCAACCCTGCGCTATTGCAGCAATGCCGCAAAGGAAAATGGACACCCTCTTTTTCCAACAAAGCGATGGCGCGCATAAACCGATCAAACTGTGTCTGCGTATATGGATTACCTGGCTCATCTGAAACAGCAAAATGAGTGAAAACGCCATCAACAACCAAATTTGATAATTTAGCCGCTGCACATACGTCTGCCACCAGTGCCTCAGCGTCATCTTCACCATGGTAAACAAAACCAATACGGGACATTCCCGTGTCCAGTTTAATATGGATTTTTACTTTTCCACCAGCCTTTTGCGCTGCAGAATTCAGCTCTTTGGCGTATTCCTTGCTAAACACACTTTGTGTAATATTTTGTTCAATCAATTTTCCGGCAAATTGAACGGGAGTAAAGCCCAAAATAAGGATGGGTTTTTGAATACCAATATTTCGAATTTGCTCGGCCTCTTCAATATTAGAAACACCAAACCAGTCTGCACCAGCGGCATCAAATTCTTTGGCAATAATGGGATCTCCATGACCATACGCATCCGCTTTGACAATGGCCATTAACTTGCTTTGGGGACGAACATATGTACGAATTGCCTGATAATTCTTGAGAATTTTATCCAAATCCACTTCCGCCCAGGTTCGCTTCAATAATTCAGACATGTATTTCCTCCGATTTTATCCTATACACGTAATAAACGTGGAAAATTGATATTTTATGCATTTCTATTATAAACTTTAACCGCCAAAAAGCAACTAAATTCGGCGGATTTTCTTTCTAAAATCCGCCTCCAATTCCATTGCCAACAAGCACTCTCCTTTGTGTACAATAGACAAGCAAACGGAATCATAGTATACTAAAATGCGGAATTCTTAAAAAGAATCGTCAGTGGTACCCTTTCTCATTTTTGCGAGCGTTAAAAAAATCTCTGAATAATCAATTAGTGAATACAAAACAAGATATTGCAATCGTACACCAAAAAATGCAACGAGATATGAACACGATAAATCTTATGTGTAATGACGCCAAATATGGCACAACTATTTAGAGGGTGATTGCATGAATTATCAAGACCTTGCTCATGAATTTATCGACGCCATGCGAGAGTTTCAAATCGGCAACGCTCGAAGGCAGGCTAATGAAACCCTAATGGGGAAAAATTTTATTCTCTTTTTCCTTTCCGGGCATGTAGGAGATGTCATTCCAAGCGATATCAGCAGAGCAATGGGAACCACTCCTGCTAGAGTGGCCGCTGCACTCAACAGTCTCGAAAAAGAAGGAATCATCACCCGTAGGATTGATCCAAGTGATAGAAGAAGAATATTAGTGGAATTAACCGTTTCCGGGGAAAAACAAGCAAAAGTGCAGGACGAAATAAGACTTGCTTCAACAGCAAATATGTTGGAATACTTAGGGGAAAAAGACGCAAAAAATTACCTTAATATCATGAAAAAATTGGCGAGCAGAAAGATAGAAAATTCCAAATAATACACAGCTATTTAGGGTGCCACATCTTCTCTTTTATTCAACCAGAGAAGAAGAATATCCTATTTCTTTAAAGAAGTCTTGACAAATTGTTAACCCTGTATATAATTAACCATATTACTTTAATGTTCGAATTACTTTTATCCTACAAGCAAGGGGGCTACAAAAATGACAAATCAACTCAATCAGGCCAAAAACCTTTTTCAGAATCAACCGGGCGTCATTTTGAGAATGCGTGCCAAACCAGGAAAGGGCAATGAATTATTTGATCTTACAACGCAACTTCATTATGTGGAAGATCCGGACGGACCGGTAGACTGGGCGCTTTGCCGCACAAATGACGAGCCAGATACTTTATGGGCCTTTGAGCTCTATCGTGATGATGCATCCTTCACGCGGCATTATGCAAATCCTATCATTGATAAACGACATGATCATGTGTTTGCGTTATTGGCGGATATGCCGCTTCGGGCTGACATTCACGTCGTTTGCTCTAGCAATACCGAGCAAGAAATTGCCTCCATTACAGAGAACCCTTCTTTTCATAAGGGGCAACCTGGCGTAGTCTTGAGAATGCAGGCCAAACCAGGAAAAGGCAGCGGATTGTTTGCTCTTACGACACAGCTTCATCACGTGGAAGACCCAGACGGTCCAACCGACTGGATGCTTTGTCGTGTGAATGATGAGCCGGATACCTTGTGGGCCTTTGAATTTTATCGCAATGATGCATCCTTTACGCGCCATTACGCAAACCCAATAGTCGACAAAAGGCATGATGATGTGATAGCGCTATTGGCCGATATGCCCCTTCGAGCTGACCTTCACATCGAATCTTCCAGCACACAACCTACAGAATAAGGCGATTCTAGCTCTCTTTAGACAACCGATATTCCCCATCAGCGCAGTAGACAATTGAACGGAATCATAGTATACTGAAACCCAGTGTTTGGATTCTGGGAGGATTGTCATGAAAAAAATACGGATATTAGCCGCGCTTTTTCTGTGCGCCTGCATAGTTTGCGTCAGCCTTTCAGGCTGTGCAAGCACCCTTTGGGCAATGAAAACCAATAAAATAACCGTCCCAACCGGTGTTTATCTCTACTATTTGTTAAATGAGCGAAGCGCCATTCAAAGTGGTGATCTTGGGGATTCCAGTATCACTTCTTCCGGAACGTCCAGTGACCCGTGGTCAAACAAAATTGACAAAAAAAATGCGGCAGATTGGGCAGCCCAAAAGGCACAAAAAGAAACACGCGAATTGCTTGCTACAGAAGCTCTTTGTGCAGAGAAAAAGATTACCCTTACCTCTGACGAGAAATCTACTGTTTCTTCACAGGCCGATAATATGATTTCGACCTATCCTATTTTTAATTCGAATGGAATTGCGAAGTCTTCCCTTGAACGGGTTCTTGCCTATAACACCTATTTAAAAGATAAGCTTTTCCAGTCATATTATGGAACAAATGGCTCGAAGGCTGTATCAGATAATGATCTGAAAAATTATTACACCAATCACTTTGTCCAAGTTAAGCAAATCTTCTTTAATATAAAAGATGATAGTGGCAATGCTCTCACCTCCGCCCAGCAAAGTGATAAAGAAAAGAAAGCCAAAGACATTATGGGACAAGTTAGTTCCGATCGTTCAAACTTTGATTCTCTTATGAACGCCAATACCGAAGATCCTGGGGTCAAAGAATATCCAAGTGGCTACATCTTTGGACAATCAGAAAGTTATGTCAAAGAATTTAAGAATGCTGCCTTTGCAATGAAAGTCGGCGATGTACGCCTGGTTAAAAGCAGCCTTGGTTATCATGTTTTATATAAAGTGCAATTGGATGCATCCCAATTTGATTCCAAAAAGAGTGATGTTTTAACCGATATGAAAAACAGTGAATTTTTAAAAATGCTAGATAATTATAAAGGGATCAGCGTTAATAATAGCACCATCGGCCGGTACAAGCCACAAAAACTCGTGACTGACGAAAGCTCAAGTGAAGCGACAACTTAATCTTTTTCCTGGTTGATAAAAACCGCTTTGCAGTAAAATCTGCAAGGCGGTTCCTTTTTTATTTTACTTTCATCCTGCAGCAAATGCAGTGCCATCCACGCTCTTCATTTTCCTCAAAAGGTTGCAGGCCATTTTCAAGGAGTTGTTGTCGAACTTCCTCTTCTCTCCCCTCAATAATTCCAGAAGCAATGAATACGCCATCCGGCGCCATTGTTTGCGGAATGAAAGGAGATAAACCAATAATGACATCTGCTACAATATTGGCAAACACAACATCGTATCCACCACCAATATTGCTCCGCAAGGTATCATCCGCCAAAAGATCCCCTGTATACACTGTGATCTGGTCCGACGGAATGTCGTTTAATGCTCTGTTATGTTCCACGGTATCCCGCGCAATGGGGTCAATATCTACCGCACAAGCAGTGCATGCCCCAATAAGTAAAGAAATCAGAGAAAGAATGCCGCTTCCACACCCCAAATCCAAAACACGTGCGCCCGATTTTACATGGCGTTGTGCCGCTTCAATGCAAAGACGCGTCGTCTCATGTGTACCTGTTCCAAAGGACATACCTGGGTCAATATTAAAGATGGTGTGCCGCTTCATTTCATCAGTCAGCTCTTCCCAGATAGGGCGAATCATGACATCACCTACCAGAGTCGGTTTGAAAAACTGCTTCCAATTATCGGCCCAGCTGCTTTCTGCAACATCCGCCAACGTGCTTTCCAGGCGGCCGAATTCATGCTCCGTATCCTGCGCACGCAAGCTGGCCATTTCTTCCCCAATTGCCCGCAACGTATCCGAAAGCTCGTCCGTTTTAGCAATGTAGACCTTTACTTTTGTTTCCCCTGCAATTTTCTTTTGCAGGGAGGCATCAATGTAATCCCAACATCTTTTATTTTCTTCCAAAAATTCATTAAAGTCGGTCTCATCTTCAATTTCTGTACCGGTCACCCCAATACAGTACAACCGCCCTGTCACGGCTTCAATTCCCGCATGTGTTGTGTAAATCGTTACTTGCACATAATCCATTACAAACGGTTTCCTCTCTTTTTCTTGTCACGCTCAAAAATAAAACCTTTCTTCTGATAGAAAGGCTTTTTTTATTCATATAGGCCAGGCTTGCAAAGCATCTCGTGAATTCTAACATTTAAAATTTCGCCTGTGGGTGCTGGTGTCAAAATCATTGCTGTATCCGCCCCACGACCAGTTCCGCCAACGGCAACGACAGGCTTCCCATAAGGCAACAAACCAGCATCCATGGCCATAACCGCAATTTCTACACAAACTTTCGTGCCCTGTCCAAACATCCGCAGTGTATCGGCCATAATCTGCGGCGGAAAAAAGCCACCGTATTTTTTATTCAGCCCCACCTCAAGACCGCTCAAAACATGGGTAGCCGTCAAAACATGGATTCCTTTTGCCTCTAGCATTTTCCTTGTCTCAGCCGGAAATTCCAATTCCCCCGCTTTAGGAAAACCAAATTGATGGGTTACGCAGATTATCTGCAAACCGTCGTGCGGGGGCAACTGTTTCATTGTTTCCCCAAGGCTAGAAGCGATCACCATCGTCTCAATATGATGAGTACGCGCCGCATCTATTGCTGTTTTCAGTACTTTCTCTGTATTTTCTTTCCCCGTTTTTGAAAAAATCATCAAGTATCCTCTTTTCCCTTTTTAACATCCAAGATAGGGTTTCCTCCCATATTATAGCACAACACTAAAACAAAAATTATACCGGACAAATTTTCAATAAGTCGCCAAAAAGTTCATAAGGAACTAAAAATTCAGGAACACCTGAAACATAAGGGGCAATACTATAAAGAGGAAAGAAGAAGATAAACCCTTTTTCTTTCAAATAAAAATTACGTTCATCAAAATGTTCAAAAACTTTTTGCTGATAATCCTCAAAATAATTTTCCGGATTCTGCTGGATTTGCGCAAAAATAGCGCGAAAAACAATATTCCGATAGGCGGAACTATTGAAAAAATTGCTTAGTGAAAGCCTTTGCGCACTGAAAGGACGCCAGGTGTTCGCATGACGTGCCCAATTTCCATGGGCGCCCCCAGTATATGTAGATTGATCGTAATAAATAGAAAGTAAATTTTTTTGATTAAAAGGAACTTCGTAAGTCATCCCCGCCTGATATTCGTGAAAAGGATAGCCTTTTTTCTGTGCCTCTTTCCAGTTTTGCACAGCTTGTGCAAAAAGCTGCCTGGATGCATAAACGTAAAATCGACGTGCTATATGATCATAGCACACACTCATCAATTGTCCCGCCGGGCTGCCCTTAGTAATAATTCGTGGATAGGCAATATCGATGGTCAGCATTTGCTTACCGCTGTACTGCGGGGTTCCCTTAATTTGTCGTTTGGTTACCGTTACTGCATCATACATTTTTCGTGCCTCCTGCCGGAGCGGGAAATATAGCCCGCCGCCATAGTCTCTTTTCAGTCTATGGCGATATTCAAAAAATGTTCCGAAATAGAGAAAAAATGCTGTTTTTATTTATATGGAAACCTTATGGCAATTGACGATGATCTGGCAAAGCATGCCCTTTGGTAAGAGAAAAGGTAGATTTCAAACCATCTGTAACACTAACCATTCCTTGTTCTGTTACCATAATGGCCTCTACCCCTTTATCCTCTACCAAATTTTTGCTTTGTTCTGGACCAAGTAGCAAGGCAGAAAAGGCAATTGCTTCCGCATCTACGGCGCTCTCTGCCACAACCGTTACACTGCGCAAACCACTTTCCACTGGATGACCGGACTTGGTATCAATCACTGGTCTTCTGCCTGCTCCTGCTGTTACAACGGAACATTCAGATGCTTTCAAAGTACCGAATATCTGGGTGGCCCCATCTTGCGGGCAACGGATCGGGATATCCCATAACTGCCCATTTGGACGGGAACCAAGAGCTACTACACTGCCTCCCAAATCAATGAGAGCTGACTGAACACCATGTTTGTGCAAAATCTTACGCACCTCATCAGCTGCATATCCTTTTACAACAGAGCCAAGATCAATTGCTTGCCCTTCATAATTTAAACGGACTTGAAAACGACCCGTACTCAGCAAGACATCCTTATAGTTCACCAAACGAAGGGTCTGCCCAAGCAGACGATTATCTGGTACTTCATTGTGCCGCTCTGCTTCATTCCATAAACGTAAAATAGGGGCAATGGTAATATCCATGCAACCTGATGTTTCCTCGGCGTATTGCAGTGCGCGTTTAATTACAAAAAAAGTATCGGCACTTACATCAACCGCCCCATGTCCTGCAGCGCGGTTAACCGCCGAAATTTCGCTGTCTTTCCGATAAGAAGACATATGTTCATCAATTACACGTACTCGCTCGGTTACTTCTCGCATAGCAGCCTGTGAGTCCTTCCCATATGCGTGAAATTGTGTAGGATAAGCTAAAACACTAGGGGGTAAAATTCCAGTTAAAGCATGCTCGGATGCCATCGTAGACACTCCTTTGTAAGGCTCCGCTTTTGCACCACTGCATCAAGCGAAGCCCTTATCTGTCATTATTGTATCGTGCTACCCGTCTCACTGTATATATAGAATATGAACACATTGTAACGGGTTCGTAAATTTGGCGCTTTACCCCTTCTACCAACCAAATTCGTTCCTTTTATCTCTTCCTATCATTTCAGAAGATCGGGACAAATTGGCCTCTTTTGTAGAAGAAATCGGCCTATTATTTTCTTCTTTTTAAGTATTGCACCCTTTTCTCAACATTGATCTGGTGCAATTTCACCTTATTATACCATGCATCTCCTGACTGTCAATTCACGCATATTCTTTTTTATTCATTGTGGTGGGCTTCTTGTGTTTTAGTGTTTTTTTAAAGAAGATTTCGCATAAAATAGGCATAAATTTAAATTTAGAGTAGCGCAAACTATACTGTTGTGGTATAATACAGATAAAATTACAGAATGGTTCGAGAAATCGAATCAATGAGTAAAAGGGTGGACGATATGTCAGAAAATTTAATTGAAATAAAAAACCTGCATGTAACAGTCGAAGATAAAGAAATTCTTAAAGGTTTAAACCTATCCATTCAAAAAGGCGAAGTGCATGTCCTGATGGGGCCAAACGGCGCCGGAAAGTCCACTTTAGTGAATACAATCATGGGACATCCTAAATATAACGTAACTTCGGGCAAAATCTGTTTAGAAGGAAAAGATATTACCCATGCTAAAACCGATGAACGCGCCAGGCGCGGCCTTTTCCTTTCCTTTCAAAGCCCAGAAGAAATTCCTGGCGTTTCGGTCGAGAATTTCTTACGCACCTCTTACGGTGCCATTACACAAAAACCAGTGAAAATTTTTGCTTTTAAAAAAGAGCTTGAAAATACAATGGCCGAATTGCAAATGAACAAAAGCTATGCCGAACGTGCCCTAAACGTTGGCTTCTCAGGCGGCGAAAAAAAGAAAAATGAAATCCTTCAAATGTTGATGTTGCAACCAAAACTGGCCATCTTGGATGAAACAGATTCCGGTCTGGATGTAGACGCCGTCAAAATTGTTTCTAAGGGTGTAGAAAAGTACAAAAATGATGAAAATGGCCTGCTCATCATCACCCACAGTACTCGTATTCTGGAATTTGTGGACGTTTCTCAAGTACACATTCTCGTAAACGGCCGCATTGTACACACGGGCGATCGCTCGCTTATTGATGAGGTCAATACATCTGGTTTTGCCAAATACGAAACCGCCGTTTAAGCAACATTCAAATTAGAAAGCGGGTGCTTACATGTCCGAACAAAAAAAGCATGTCGCGGATATTGATCGCAGCATGTATGATTTTAAAGATAAAGATACATCAAAATTCAAAGCCCACAAAGGGCTCACACCAGAAATTATAAGAAAAATTTCAGCAGAAAAACATGATCCCGCTTGGATGCTTGATTTTCGTTTGAAATCTTTAGAACTTTATAATAAAATGCCCCTGCCAAACTGGGGACCCTCTTTAGAGGATTTGGACATGGATGACATCACTACGTATGTCCAGCCAGATACGAAGATGAAGGGCAACTGGAAAGAAGTTCCGGACGATATCAAAAATACTTTTGAGCGTTTGGGTATTCCAAAAGCAGAACGTGACTCTCTTGCCGGTGTTGGCGCACAATATGATTCCGAGGTCGTTTATCACAACGTGAAAGACGAAGTCACCAAGCAGGGTGTTGTTTACACCGACATGGAAAGTGCTCTAACTGAACACGAAGATCTGATTCATGAGTATTTTATGAAACTGGTTCCGCCTACAGACCATAAATTTATTGCTTTACATGGTGCTGTTTGGTCCGGTGGTTCTTTTGTTTATGTGCCAGAAGGCGTGCACGTCTCAATCCCGTTGCAATCTTATTTTCGCTTGAATGCACCGGGCGCTGGCCAGTTTGAGCACACTTTGATTATTGTGGAGAAAAATGCTTCCTTACACTTCATTGAAGGCTGCTCCGCTCCGAAATATAATGTGACCAATCTGCATGCAGGTTGTGTTGAATTATTCGTCAAAGAAGGGGCTCATTTGCGGTATTCGACCATTGAAAACTGGTCGAAAAACATGATGAATTTGAACACAAAACGCGCGTTGATAGAAAAAGATGCTTCTATTGAATGGGTATCCGGCTCCTTTGGCTCACACGTTTCCATGCTCTACCCCATGAGCATTTTGAACGGCGAAGGCGCCCATTCGGAATTCACCGGCATTACTTTTGCCGGAAAGGGACAGAACCTCGACACCGGCACTCGTGTGGTCCATGCTGCACCACACACTTATTCAACCGTTAATACAAAATCAATTTCTAAAGATGGTGGCGCCTGCATCTATCGCAGTGGTGTAGAAGTTCGACCAAATGCCTATGGTAGCCGTTCTAGCGTTTCTTGCGAATCGTTGATGTTGGATGCCAAATCCCGTTCTGACACGGTGCCCGTTATGGACATTCGCAATGATGATGTAGATGTCGGCCATGAAGCACGTATTGGGCGGATTAGCGAAGATAGCATCTTCTATTTGATGGCACGCGGATTAAGTGAAGAAGACGCCCGTGCACTCATTGTCCGTGGTTTTGCAGAACCTGTTGCCAAAGAATTGCCTCTTGAATACGCCGTAGAAATGAACAATCTGATCAAACTGGAAATGGAAGGCTCCATCAGCTGAGAAACTGCACACGGCGGAGAAAATCCTGAAACAATCCATCGATAACAGATTCCAGCAAGCAAAGGAGTTGCTACCATGAAATTAAATTTAAAAAATGTAAATTGTTTGCCCACCCCAACTTGGAACAAGTTAGGCGTAAATGGTGGGATTATTGATACAGAAATTCCCGAAATTGTCCCCTATACAGCGGATGTTTTTCCACAAACTCTTCCAAAGTGTGTGGAAATCAGCGACGTCATGAAAACGGATATCGTTTTTATGGATGGAGACGTCGACACAGGTTCTGGTGATTCCGTACGTGAATTTGTTAAAAAGAATCACAATACTGGATTTTTTATTGAAATAAAAGCAGGCACCAAAGTTGAGGAACCCATTTTTCTTAATCTTGAACTAGATAATCAAAACCCAACATTAGTGGATGAAAACACAATCGTTGCAGAGCCCGGTAGCAATGTTACTGTTGTCATGCGCTACACTTCAAAGCCCGGATTCAACGGTTTTCATGCTGGTATGACTCGCATTTATGCCAAAAATGATGCCACCGTCACCTTAGTGCAAGTGCAGTCTTTAAACGAGACAAGCCTGCATTTCGACGATGTTGGTGGGACTGTCTTTGAAAACGGACATGTCAATTTGGTACAAACCGAGATTGGTGGTTCCCACGCTTCCGCGGCTGCCCATTTAAAATTGATGGGACGGCAAAGTGGCGTAAATATTGGCAATATCTATCTGGGTGGAAATGAAGAAAGCATCGACATCAACTATTTAGTCGATCATTATGGGCAAAAAACTGACTGTGAAATCTTAGCACGCGGCGCCTTACAGGATAAAAGCCAAAAAATCTTCCGTGGAACCATTGATTTTAAACGGGGTTCCGCTGGCTCTAAAGGGCGCGAAGAAGAATTTGCTGTTCTGCTCGACCCTACTGTCCGTGCGCGTAGCGCTCCCCTCATCCTCTGTGAAGAGGAAGACGTTGATGGACAACATGCTGCTAGCATTGGTCGAATTGATGAAAATCGTCTGTTCTATCTGATGTCCAGGGGATTAACTGAGGCCGAAGCACGCAAACTGATTATTGAAGCACAGTTCACCCCCATTCTTTCCCGTATCCCCATTGCATCTGTAAGAGAGGATCTGCAGACATCTATTGCAGGGAGGTTAAATACTCATGGCTAATCTTTTAACTAGAGAAGGAGTCAACCTTGCCGATTTTCCTATTCTACAAACAAAGGCGAATGGAAAACGGCTGGTTTATCTGGATAGTGCCGCCACTTCACAAAAACCCCTTCCGGTTATCGAAGCGGTACAAAAATACTATGAATCGCAGAATGCAAATCCCCACCGCGGCAATTACGAGCTAAGCGTAGAAGCGACCGAAATGTATGAGGGCGCACGTGAAACAACACGCGCCTTTATTCATGCTGAACATGTGGAAGAAATTATCTTTACACGTAATGCCACTGAGTCGCTTAACTTATTGGCCTATAGCTATGGCATGCATTTTATCAATAAAGGCGATGAAATTGTCATTTCCATCGCCGAGCATCACAGCAACTTGATTCCTTGGCAACAGGTAGCTAAAGCAAGAGGTGCCACACTAAAATATCTTTATCTCGACGAAAACGGACGCATTCCGCAAAGCGAGATTGAGGAAAAGATCACGGCCAAAACTAAACTGGTCGGCATTACTCATGTTTCCAATGTATTGGGAACTGTCAATCCTGTGAAAGAAATTATTGCGAAAGCACATCACGTCGGAGCCGTCGCCGTTGTTGATCTTGCACAAAGTATCCCGCATTTCCCGATTGACGTACAGGACATGGACGCTGATTTTGCCGTATTCTCTGGACATAAAATGCTCTCAGCTATGGGTATTGGCGTTCTTTACGGCAAAAGAGAACTTTTAGACAAAATGCCCCCCTTCTTATTCGGCGGAGACATGATTGAATATGTATATGAACAGGAAGCCTCTTTTGCTCCTTTGCCTGCAAAATTTGAGGCCGGTACACAAAATGTGGGCGGTGCAGTTGGACTAGCTGCTGCCATTAAATACATTCAAAATATTGGCTATGATCATATCCGGGAAATTGATAGCCGTCTTGTTCACTACGCTTTCATCCGTCTTCGTGAACTCCCCTATGTTACCATTTATGGTGACGGCGGCGCGGGCAACCGTTGCGGTGTCATTTCCTTTAATATTAAAGATGTGCATCCGCACGATGTCGCTTCCATTTTGGACGCAGACGGTGTAGCAATTCGCGCAGGCCATCACTGTGCACAACCTCTCATGCGCTATTTGGGTATTAATGCTACCTGCCGTGCCAGCTTTTACTTTTATAATACCCGCGAAGATGTTGATACATTTGTCGACAGTGTTAAAAAAGTGCGGGGGGTGCTTGGCTTTGGAGCTTAATAGTATCTATACAGAAATCATTACCGAGCACAACGCTTCACCAACCAACAAACATCATATTGAAAATCCAACAGCCACACTCAAAGGTGTTAACCCCAGTTGTGGGGATGAAATCACC
>DOXU01000074.1 GCA_003518885.1 Oscillospiraceae bacterium | reverse complement strand
GCCGAGCAAATCGAAAAGGCAGATGCTTCTTTCTCACCATATAAAACTTTCTTAAATGAAGCAAAAATGGAGCGTGAGGCGGTTAACTATGCGGTAAAAGCCGCCCAAGCAAAAGGATTTGTTCCTTTCGAAAAAGGAAAAACTTATGCGCCTGGCGACAAATTTTACGTTGTCAATCGCGGAAAGTCTGCTATTTTTGGCGTCTTTGGTAATGCTCCACTTGCAGAGGGTTTACGCATCACTGCCGCCCATATTGATTCACCTCGACTCGATTTAAAACAAAATCCTATGTATGAAGACGAGGATCTTGCCTTATTTAAAACGCATTACTATGGTGGAATCAAAAAATATCAATGGACAACCATTCCTCTTGCTTTACACGGTGTCTTAGTCAAAAAAGATGGCACGGTCCTGCGTGTGCGCATTGGCGAAGAGGAAGGGGATCCACTTTTTTGCGTTACCGACCTGCTTCCTCATCTTGCGCAGGCCCAAATGAAAAAACCAATGACTGCATTTGATGCGGAAAAATTAAACGTCATTATCGGTAGCCGTCCATTTTCGGATGACAAAGAAAGTGACATGGTAAAATTAAATATTTTACATTTATTGAATAAAAAATACGGAATAACCGAAGCCGATTTTCTCTCTGCTGAATTAGCAATGGTACCGGCCTCTAAAGCAGTTGACATCGGTTTTGATCGCAGTTTAATTGGCTCTTATGGACACGATGATCGCGTTTGCGCCTATACGTCTTTTACCGCTCTGCTTGATAGTGATACCCCGGCACACACAAGCATTTGTGTCCTTGCAGATAAGGAAGAAACCGGCAGTGAAGGAAATACTGGTCTGCAATCCGCATTCCTTTCTTATTTTGTCTCTGATCTTGCCAAAACAGCTGGTTTAGAGGGACGCGATCTGCTAACGGCTTCCAAATGTTTATCCGCTGATGTTAATGCTGCTTTTGATCCAACTTATCCAGATGTCATGGACAAAGCAAACGCCTCTTTTGTCAACCGTGGTGTTGTTCTCTCCAAATTCACGGGGCATGGCGGAAAATACGATACCAATGATGCCTCTGCGGAATATACCGCACAGATCATTCGTCTATTGGATAACCATGATGTTATTTGGCATATGGCTGAACTTGGGAAAGTGGACGCTGGCGGCGGCGGAACAGTTGCTAAATATATTGGCGACCTAAACGTAGATGTAATTGATGTGGGTGTACCGGTTCTATCTATGCATGCCCCATTTGAAATTGTATCAAAAATTGATGTGTATCAAGCTTATCGCGCATTTACTGTTTTTTACCAAATATAATAAACACATTGTCTGTATATTCTTTTACAAACTGCATAAGCTAATGACGGCAGAGATAGCAAACCGGAGCAAACAGCCATTCTCTGTTGCTCCGGTTTCGACTCTGCAAGGCCGCCCGATCAACGGGCGGCCGTCGTTTTTTCTTTTTACTTTTGTAAGATTACATCATGTTGTTCAATTGTTATCAAGCAATGAATATTCGCTTATTCTTACGGAATTCTTTCAGAAATGATCTATTAAATTTATATTTTATATTTATTGCGCTGCAACAGGATACGCACTGAATTCATTGCAGCCAGAACAGCTACACCGGTGTCGGCAAAAACCGCCGCCCAAATATTGGCGTATCCAAGAGCACCTAACACCATAACAATTACTTTTACACCAATTGCAAAGATAATATTGGCTCGAACCGTCTGACGGACACTACGAGCAATCTGAATGAGTACCGGCAATCTCGCTGGGCGATCGTCCATAATCACGACATCGGCCGCTTCCACCGCTGCATCTGAACCAATTCCACCCATCGCTATTCCAATATCTGCACGCGCAAGGCACGGTGCATCATTCACGCCATCTCCAATAAAAGCCGCTGTCCCCTCTGCTGCAGATATCTTTTCAAAGGCACTCAGCTTTTCGTCTGGCATTAATTCCGCACGTACTTGATCAATTCCCAATGTGTGGGCAATTCGCTCCGCGATCTCTTTTCGATCACCTGTAAGCATGGCCGTTTTGGAAATCCCCATTGCATGCAATTTCCGCACTGTTTCTTTGGCATCTGGTTTGACTACATCAGAAAGGACAACCACTCCCAGGTATTGTCCATTCTCCGCAACATAGACCGTTGTGCCCACTGCGCTACAAAGATCAGCCTGCACACCAGAAGTTTCAAGCAAAGACCTTTTGCCAACTAAATATTCACAGCCTTGCATGTGCATTCGTACGCCTAACCCCGCCAACTCCTCTACTTTCCCGATTTCATGGTCGACCGGCAACGTAATATTTTGCTCTTCTGCCGCTTGTCGAATCGATTTTGCAATCGGGTGGCCCGAATATGCCTCTACAGCAGCTGCTGTGGCAAGCAATTTCTCGTTTGCCACTCCTTTTTGAGGATACAATCCTGTTACTTCAAATACTCCCTTTGTAAGAGTCCCCGTCTTATCAAAAACAACCGTATACAACCGGCCGAGCGTCTCCAGTACGCCTCCACCTTTTACTAAAATACCGTTTGCAGAGGCAGCCCCAATTCCCGCAAAAAATCCGAGTGGAACGGAAACAACTAGTGCACACGGGCAGGATACTACTAAAAAGAGCAGAGCACGATAGATCCAAACGGAAAACGGCTGATGAAAAATCAATGTGGGAATGCACGCCAATAATATTGCACCAATGGTGACAACCGGCGTATAGTAGTGAGAAAACTTCGTAATAAAACGTTCTGTATGCGCCTTTTTCTCGCTTGCGTCATGCATGATTTCTAATACGTGTGCCACCGTAGATTCACGATATACCCGTTCCACGCGAATAACTAATAAACCGCTTTGGTTAATCGTTCCCGCTGAAACTTCGGTTCCTGGGCGTACTGTACGTGGAACCGGTTCACCAGTCAAACTGGAGGTGTCCACCTGAGAATCTCCCTCCATGACGATACCATCTAACGGAATACGCTCACCAGGAGCTACCTCTATCCATTCCCCTACCTGTATTTCCTCAGGGGATACACTTTCCATTCCCTTTTCCGTCCGTCTTTTCGCTACATCTGGTCGAAGATCCATTAACTCTTCCACAGAAGATTCCGCACGATCTTCCGCTAAATCCTGAAGATATTCACCGACTTGATTAAATAGCATGACAGCGGCACCTTCTTGGAACTGACCAATAGCGAATGCCCCCAATGATGCAACACTCATCAAAAAATTCTCATCAAAGACTTTACCATGTCTTATATTCCCTGCTGCATGTAAAAAGACGGTTCCTCCTGAAACAAGGAGCGAAACAACAAAGATGGGAAAAGTGAAAATTTGCCCAATATGAAAGCCAGATAATATTGTACCCGCTACAAAAACAATGGCTCCAATAATAAGGCGGATTTTTTCCTTGTTCGTTTCCTCCTCTTGCTCACAATGTGAACAGCATGCACAACGCGGTGCCTTCAACTCTTTTTCCTCATCAATCTCCTGCATGTTTATCCCCCTCATTCTTCTACATGAGTTTGCCCCTGTTGAAAAATCGAACGAATATGCCCATCACAAAGCGAATAATAAGCCATTTTTCCTTGTCTTCTTAAGCGAATAACACGTGCCTGTCGCAAAACTTTTAAATGGTGGGAAATCGCCGATTGACTCATACCAATCGCCGCCGAAAGATCACAGACGCACATTTCGGAAACGAGCAAAGCATCAATAATCTTCAAACGCGTCGCATCATCAAACACATGAAAAAACTCTGCCATATCATAGTAAGTGTCTTCTGTAGACATTTCCCTTTTTACCTTTTGAACAGTTTCCTCATGCACAACAACAGCCCGACACAGGCCATCATCTTTTTCCTTCATAAAAATCTCCCTTCCCCTATATTATATGAACATATGAACATATGTTTAATCGTTAATATCAAGTGTACTCATTTAGGGAAAAAAAACAAGGCTTTTTTCAAAAAAGGCGGCAGGAAAATTTCCTGCCGCCAAAATATAATCAACAAAATTCTATTAACTTTTCGTCGCAACCGCCTCAGGCTCTGCTTCCATACCGGGTAAATACTCTGCATGTACTGGCGTCTGATTAGGAAATATAATATGCACTGCTTGATGAAAGCCCGTTCCGCACCCCACACAAAATGCAGGCGCTTGTTCAAGCCCCCTAGCGCGTAAATCGGCCAATGTCTCCGTCCAAAAATAAAAGGATGGCCTGGACGCTATATGAATACTCAGCACTTCCTGAATGCCCTCCTGCCCTTCACCAATCAAAATTTGCGCTATACGATCATCCGCCCCTTGCCCTTGAATAGCATCCAGTGCAATAAATGAATATGCTCGCTCTAATCTACGCATTTGCCAGGCGCGTACAGCAGGCAACAAATGCATGCCAATATACTCTAATTCCTCACGTGCTGGCACTTTATCATATAAAGCACGTATTTGCTCAAGAAAAGTGCTACTATCTGTCTCTTGGGCAAATAAAAATAGGAGTTTATTTTCCAATCCCCGCGCATCCCTGCAATATCGTTTTAAAATGTTTGGGGAATAAAGCCCTAACCGATCACGCGGTACAGCCAAAGGAATCAAGCCAAAAGCCGTGTGCAACATCCGGGGGGAATATCCATTTCGAAAGTTTTTGGCCTCCTCTTGTGCACGCCTTTTAGAGCGATGATATCCTAATGTCGCATCCAGTTCTCCCTGCATAATCGCCTGTAATGCCACCTGCAACAACTGTGCTACACCGGTCACTTTTGCTTTTGGCTCATTCATTATTTTACACGTCATCATAAATCCATCCCTTCATGATTGTCTTATCCATATTCTGGACAATTCCATG
>DOXU01000067.1 GCA_003518885.1 Oscillospiraceae bacterium | reverse complement strand
ATTTAATCAGGTTAAAAAAGTTACCCTTGATAATTTGTTTGAACAGATGCAACAAGGGGAAATCAAAGAATTTAATGTTATTGTCAAGGCCGATGTTCAAGGCTCTGCGGAGGCAATCAAACAATCGTTGGAGAAACTGTCCAACGAAGAAGTGCGTTTAAGCGTTATTCATAGCGGCGTTGGGGCAATTAACGAGTCTGATGTTCAATTGGCAGAGGCTTTTAATGCATTAGTTATCGGCTTTAATGTTCGTCCAGAGACGGCAGCGAGAGATAATGCAGCCATGGCCGGCGTCGAGTTGCGGATGTATCGTGTAATTTATGATTGCATCGATGAAGTTAAATCTGCTATGAAAGGTATGCTGGCACCGAAGGAAAGAGAAGTGCAGCTGGGCCGTGCAGAGGTCCGTCATCTTTATAAAATATCCAGTGTGGGAACCATTGCGGGTTGCTATGTACTAGAAGGAAAAGTGGCGCGTGGCTCACAGATCCGTGTTGTACGGGATGGAATTGTTATTGTTGAAGAAGAAATCGCTTCTCTGAAACGCTTTAAAGATGATGCAAAAGAAGTTCAGCAAGGGTTTGAATGCGGCATACGCTTAGAAAAATTCAATGATATTAAAGAGGGCGATGTTTTCGAATCGTTCATCATGGAAGAATATCGAGACTAATCGTTTGTGTTGGAATATATTTTGTAAATAAACGCAGGAGGTGTAATAATGGCAGGTTATCGTTTGGATAGACTAACAGAGGATATTAAAAGGGAACTTTCTGATATTGTAAGGGAATTGAAGGATCCCCGCTTAAAAGGGCTGATTAGCATTGTCCGAGTGGAAGTTTCAAACGACCTTTCTTACGCGACCGTACACGTTAGCGCAGTGGGAGGCGATACAGCCAAAGCAGTAGAAGGATTGAAAAATGCCGCTGGTTTTGTGCGAAAAACACTTTCCGCGCGCCTTCGTGTTCGTAAAACACCGGAACTGCGTTTTATAGAAGATTATTCTATTGAGCATAGTGCACACATTGCCAGTTTGTTAAATGGAATTGGCAAAGAGGAGGGCAAAGATCGTGGTTGAGGCGCCAAGCACATTGGATCTTACCTTTAAGCAAACGGTAGATTTTCTTTGCCAGGCGGAAGATTTGCTAATTATGGCACATGCTGCACCGGATGGAGATACGATTGGTTCTGCTTATGGACTTTGCTTGGGACTTCGTCAGTTAGGTAAACGTGCGAGAGTTTTATGCGCAGATCCTCTTCCCACTCGGTTTGCTTTTTTAAAATTACCAGAGGCGCCAGATTTTGAGCCGAAGGAAATTGTGTGTGTAGATATTGCGGATCCAAAGCTTGCTGGGAAGGCAAATGCCTCATTGGCGTGGAAATCAACTTTATGTATCGACCACCATGGATCGAACATTCGTTATGCACAAAGATTGTATTTAGAGCCAGAAGCATCGTCTACCTGTGAAATTATGGTGAACATTCTGGAAAGAATGGGTGTTTCTCTTACTTCTGATATTGCGGATTGTCTTTATACTGGAATGGCAACCGATACAGGGTGTTTTCGTTTTGGAAATACACAGGCATCCACGCATCGTACGGCGGCTAAGTTAATGGAATGTGGCGCTCATGCGGCAAAAATCAATAAAGATTTATTTGACACCATTGGTCGCACACGGTTTGTGTTAGAGCAATTAGTAGGGCAGACAATGCAGTTTTATTTGGGTGGTCGTGTTGCGGTTATCCAGGTTGCACATGATATGTGCGTTAAAACGGGCACATCAGATAGCGAGCTAGAAGGGTTTGCCTCCATGCCAGGGCGAATAGAAGGTGTACTCGTAGGCGTTACCCTTCGTGAAAAAGTTGATGGGTTCTATAAAATTTCGCTTCGTACAAATGAAGGAATTGACGCTTCGGCAATTTGCGCTAAGTTTGATGGCGGTGGGCATAAGGCTGCCGCGGGTTGTAAAATTAAAGGTTCGCTAGAACATGCACGCAAATTGATTCTTGAAGCGATTGAAGAGGCCTTGGGATAATAATGGATGGAATCCTAATTCTGAATAAATCTGAAGGC
This sequence comes from Oscillospiraceae bacterium, assembly GCA_003518885.1. Taxonomy (GTDB): domain Bacteria; phylum Bacillota; class Clostridia; order Oscillospirales; family Ethanoligenentaceae; genus Ethanoligenens. Next base: position 2,040 of record DOXU01000067.1, on the reverse strand, counting down.
ATTACTTCCTTTGGTGTGGTGGCACGTGTGCGCGGAATTACGCATACACGAAAAGTGGGCCATGCCGGGACATTAGACCCGATGGCAACTGGTGTGCTTCCCATTTTTTTGGGGCGCGCAACTCGCGCCATCGGGCTTTTGCCTTGCAGTGATAAAACATATATAGCAAAACTTAAATTAGGGGTGCGGACAGATACAGGGGATCGTACCGGGAAAATTATAGGGACAAAATCGGTAACAGTGGGTAAAGCGGAGATGGAAAGTGTCTTACCAGCATTTCGCGGGCAGATTATGCAAATACCGCCCATGTATTCTGCAATTCATCAAAATGGGAAGCGTCTTTACGAATTGGCCAGGATGGGGAAAGTTGTAGAACGGAAAGCACGTCCTATTACCATCTATCGACTCTTATTGTTACAGGCTGATGAAAAGGCAGGGGTGTACTCGCTCTTGGTCTCTTGTTCGAGCGGCACCTATATTCGCACATTGATAGAGGATATAGGGGAAAAATTGGGGTGCGGCGCAATCATGACAGCTTTGGATCGAACGGAAGCGGCAGGTTTTTCCGAAAAGAATGCCGTTACCGTTTCGGATTTGGAGTCTTATGCCAAAGAGGATACACTTGCCATGCATCTTTTGCCTATAGAATATGCGTTTGAAACATTAGAAATGGTCACAGTTACGGATAAACAAGCAATTCGTTTCTGTAATGGTGGTTTTTTATCTCTTGAACGAGTTAATGGGGTGCCTTCTTCTGGATTGTGTCGTGTTTATGCACCAAGTAAGGTTTTTCTCGGTTTAGGAGAAATCAATCAGGAAAAACAAGCACTGCTTGTAAAATGTAATCTATTGGGAAGTGAAAATAATGGAAGTTTATCACGCCGGTGAGATGTTAAAAATTAAAGAGCCGACGTCTGTGATTTTGGGAATGTTTGATGGTGTGCACATTGGGCACCGTGCCGTTATTTCAGCGGCGCAAAAAACAGGTTTGAAAACGGTATTGATCACCTTTACCGAACATCCGGCACTTATTTTGAAAAATCGTATGGCTCCGAGTATTACCACACCAGCACAACGAGAAAAAATTATGGATTCTTTGGGCATTGATTATTTAATTTATTTGGATTTTAAGACAGTCCAATCTTTGTCCCCAGATGAATTTATCCAAAAGGTGCTGCTTCCCTGTCATCCGCAGGCAGCATTTTGTGGGTTTAACTATAGTTTTGGAATGGGAGGAAAAGCCGGGCCTGATGAATTAAAAGCTTTAGGGAAAAAATATGGATTCAAAGCGGTAAGCGTCGCTCCTGTTTGTGATGATGTGGGTCCGGTTAGCTCAACGCGTATTCGTAGACTGATCGAAGCTGGAAAAATGGAAAAAGCGGCGCGTTTATTGGGAAGGCCCTTCTCTTTATGTCTTCCCGTTGTACACGGTAGGCAACTGGGAAGAGAGCTCGGGATGCCTACGATTAATCAGAGCCTTCCTGAGGGGCATGTCTGTCCGCGTTTTGGCGTTTATGCCTCAACGGTGCAAATGGGAGGCCGTTTGTACCAGGCATTATCCAATGTAGGGGTAAAACCAACGGTGGGGTCTGATCATATTTTATGTGAAACATATATTTTGGATTTTCAAGGTGATCTTTATGATCAAATGATAGAGGTTTCCCTCTATACATTTTTACGCCCAGAAATGCGTTTTGATAGTATTGATATTTTGAAGAAACAAATGCATCATGATTTGCAAACAGCAAAAAATTGGCTTGCGGAACACTTAAATGAGAATATTGTCTGTGCAGGCAAATAAAAATTTTTAATTGCGGATGGCTGCGGCGTCTGCTAAATTTTTTCCAAGAGTTGTTTCGTTATTGCGACGACGGTCTTCCTCGGTCTGCTTGAAAGCAGAAATGGTGATTAACTGATTGCTCACTTGATTGAGTAATTCAGATAAAACGAGTGTATTTTCGGCGTCCAAATTTTCCGAAAGTATGGTGGATAGAGCGGCTACTAATGCCACATATTGGGCGCCGTCAAGCCCTTTGGGGC